>JBKPGU010000218.1:0-6565 GCA_046729535.1 Actinomycetota bacterium | reverse complement strand
GCCGAACCCAGACCGACCCGCCACTCACTGCAGGTCGAACTCGTTCCCTTCGGGGTCCATCATGTTCACGAAGTAGCCGTCTGCCTCCTGATCGACCGCGCGAAGGAGCGTGGCGCCCAGCCCGACCAGGCGCCCGGCCTCCGCGTCGATCCGGCGGCGGCGCTCTTCAACCGGTACCTGCCGACCACCGCCCACGTTGACGTCCAAGTGGACGCGGTTCTTCACCGACTTCGGTTCGGGAACCCGTTGGAAGAAGACCCTCGGGCCGGCGTCGTCAGGGTCCACGATGGCTGACATGGCATCCCACCGGTCCTCGGGGATGTCGTTCGCCCTGGCCCAGTCCTCCCACGTGTCGAAACCGTGCGGCGGGTCCTGCAGCTTGTAGCCGAGGACCTCTGCCCAGAATCGAGCCAGCGCATCGGGGCTCTTGCAGTCGAACACCACCTGAACGGGAACGCCCACGTGCCCTCACCTCCCGCCGGAGTGGTACCACGCGGACTCTGCGAAGGCGAAAGACCTGCAAGAAGAGCGACAAAAGGCGCCCTTCTCCTGGCCCGAGGTTGCCAGGCCCCAAGACGATGTCGCAAGGTTGACCCTTGGCTCGAGGGGGTGGGGAGGAGCGACGATGCAGCGGACCCAGGTAGCCCGCGAGACGCTGACCTGGCAGGTCTTCGGGGAGGGCTCTCGGGAGCTGGCACGGACGATCGCCGACAGCGGGTTCCGGCCCGACATCACCCTGGCCATCGCGCGCGGGGGGCTCCAGATCGCCGGCGCGCTGGCCTACTCTCTCAACGTCAAGAACTGCTACGTCATCAACGTCGAGTACTACACCGGCGAGGACAGCCGACTGGATTTCCCGGTCCTCCTCCCTCCACCGCTCAACCTGGTGGACCTCCACGACACCCGTGTTCTGGTGGCCGACGACGTCGCCGACACCGGACACACGCTGGCCACGGTCACGAAGCTCTGCGCGGAGGAAGTGGCGGAGATCCGAACCGCCGTCCTATACCAGAAGCCGCACTCCGTCATCGACTGTGACTACGTCTGGCGGCGAACGTCTCTTTGGATCGACTTCCCCTGGTCCAGTCAGCCCCCGGTGGTCGGCTGACCGGCCGTTCCAGGAACGCGAGCGTCAACCCGAGAACCGGTCCAGTCGGAACAGGCCCAGGTCGTGGTTCGTGCGGCCATGCTCGACGAGGTCGGCCACGATCTCGCCTATCACGCTGGCGAACTTGTACCCGTGTCCTGAACACGGCGAGGCCAGCGTCACCTGCGGGTACGAGGGATGGGCGTCCAGGATGAAGGGCTCGTCGGGGGCGTTGGTGAACAGGCACGCCTTCAACGCCACGGTCGGACCCTCGCCATGGGGGAAGTAGCGGCGGGCGAAGGCCCGTAGGACCTCCTCGTCCCGGTCGTTCGGTTCGCGGTCCACGGCATCGGGATCCACGTTCTCCCGCAGGTGGTTGTACTTGCCGAACTTGAAGCCCGGGATCCCCCACTCGGGGAACCCGTAGTAGCGGCCCTCCTCGACCTGGAGGTAGAAGACCGGAAATCGCCCGAGGGCGAAGAGCTCCGGCCGGGTGGGCTGGAGCCAGGCAAGGACCTGGCGCTCCGGCACGGCGAGCGAGGCCAACTCCGGCACGAGCTTCCCCATCCACGCGCCGGCTGAGAGGACGAGGCGCCCGGCCTCGTACCGTCCTCGATCGGTCTGGACCCATACGCCGTCATCGAGTGCCCCCCATTCCAGAACCGCCTCCCTCCAGCGGATCTCGCAGCCTGCGGTCAGGGCCTGCCTGACGTGGGCCAGGATGCACTCCTCGGAGGCCAGGAACCCGCCGTCCGGTTGGAAGACCACCCGGTGATCGGACGGGAGCCGGTAGCCCGGCCACCGCTCGCTCACTTCGTCGCCGGTCATGACGTCGAAGGGGAGGTTATGCAGCTCGGCCGCATCCCGGACGCCCTGGAACACCTTGCCCTCGGGGAGCCCGCCCTCAAGGTTCCCGGTCTTGTACAGGAGCGTTCGGCCGTCCAGCTCTTCGAGCTCGTGCCACAGCTCGTAGGCCCGGCGGAGGAGCGGGACGTAGGAGGGGTGCTCCGAATAGGCCAGCCGGATGATCCGGGTCAGCCCGTGCGATGAGCCGAAGGAGTGCAGCACGTCGAACCGCTCCAGCCCCAGCACGCGCAGGCCTCGCCGGGCCAGGTGGAAGACTGCCGCGCTCCCCATCCCCCCGACCCCGGCGACGATCGCGTCGTACCGCTGGGCCACGGCGGGCCGGCTCCCTACTCCTCTTCGGCCCTCGCGTTCGAGAGCTCTCTGATCTGTTCGACGATCTCGGCGTTGGCCAGGGTGGTCACGTCGCCGAGATCCCGGCCCTCGGCGACGTCCCTGCAGAGCCGCCGCATGATCTTCCCCGACCGGGTTTTGGGCAGGTCCTCGGTGAAGATGATGGAGTGGGGGCGGGCGATCTTCCCGATCACGTTCGCCACGTGCTCCCGGAGCTCCGCCGCAACCGACTCGTCGCCGACCTGGCCTCCCTTCAGCGTGACGAACGCCACGATCGCCTGGCCGATGTCTGGGTCGGCCCTGGCCACCACGGCCGCCTCGGCGACCCGCTCGTTGTCGACCAAGGCCGACTCCACCTCGTAGGTCGAGAGGCGGTGACCGGCAACGGTCATCACGTCGTCGATCCGGCCAAGGAGCCAGAAGTAGCCGTCCTCGTCCCGTTTCGCCCCATCTCCTGCGAGGTACGTACGGTCGTCATACCGGCTGAAGTAGGTCTCGATGTATCGATCGGGGTCCTTGTAGATGGTTCGGAACTGGGCAGGCCAGGGCCGCTTCAGCACGAGGTACCCGCCGCCCCCGAGCGGGACCGACCGACCCTGCTCGTCGTAGATGTCGGCTTCGATCCCCGGAAAGGGACGGGTCGCAGACCCCGGCTTCAGCGTGGTGATACCCGGGAGCGGGGTGATCAGGATCTGGCCGGTCTCCGTCTGCCACCACGTATCGACGATGGGACACCGTTCGGTCCCGATGAACGTCCAGTACCAAACCCATGCCTCGGGGTTGATGGGCTCGCCGACCGTGCCCAGGAGCCGGAGCGACGAGAGGTCGTGGTTCTGGGGGTACTCGGGACCCCATCGCATGAAGGCCCGGATGGCGGTGGGCGCCGTGTACAGGATGGTCGCCTTGCGCTTCTCCACGATCGACCACAGTCGATCCTTGTCGGGCCAATCCGGCGCCCCCTCGTAGATGATCCCGGTCGTGTGGTTGGCCAGCGGGCCGTACACGATGTAGGAGTGGCCGGTCACCCATCCGATGTCCGCCGCGCACCAGTACACGTCGTCATCGTGGATGTCGAAGATGTAGCGGTGCGTGGCCGAGACACCGGTCATGTAACCGCCGGTGGTGTGGACGATGCCTTTCGGCATCCCCGTTGTCCCGCTGGTGTACAGGATATACAGGAGGTCCTCGGCGTCCATCGGTTCGGGCTCGCACTCGGCCGGTTGGTCCTTGATCAGGTCGTGGTACCAGACGTCGCGGCCCTCGGTGAACGGGTGCTCGGTGCCGGTCCGCCTCACCGTCACGACGTGCTCGATCGTGGAGCACTCGGCCACGGCCTCCTCGGCGTTCCTCTTCAGTGGGACCTCCTGGCCCCGCCGGTAGCCTCCATCGGCGGTGATCAGGACCTTGGCCTCGGCGTCGTTGATCCGGTCCGAGAGGGCTGTGGGAGCGAACCCGCCGAACACCACGGAGTGGGGCGCGCCCAGCCGCGCGCACGCCAGCATCGCGATCGGAAGCTCCGGCACCATCCCCAGGTAGATGGCCACGCGGTCGCCCCTCTTCACACCCAGCGACTTCAACCCGTTGGCGAACCTGCAGACCTCCTCGTACAGCTCGCGATACGTGATGGTCCGCTCCTCGCCTGGCTCGCCCTCCCAGTAATAGGCGACCTTGTCTCCGCCGTCCTTCAGGTGGCGATCGAGGCAGTTGTAGGAGGCGTTCAGCTTGCCGCCCGCGAACCAGTTGACCCACGGCGGCTTCCAGTCCATGACCCGATCCCATTTCCGGAACCAATCGAGTGCCTCCGCCTGCTCGGCCCAGAAACCCTCGGGGTCGGCCGCGGCCCGATCGTAGACCGCGGGGTCGTTCCACAACGCGTTCCGCTTGAACTCCTCGGAAGGATCGAACACACGCTTCTCGGACAGCAAGGCGTCGATCGTCGCCTCAACGTCACCCATCAACGGCCTCCTCGGAAGGGTCGTCCACGCCGGCCAATGTTATGCGAGCCGCTCGCTCCCCCGCCTCGCGAGGCGCGCCTGCGTCGCTTCAACTGGAAGGCTGGAGACTCACGGAGCCGTCGGCGTCGAGGGTCCAGCCCGGGTTGTGGGCCACCTCCCAGGGGTGACCCCCGGGGTCGATGAAAACGCCCGAATACCCACCCCAGAACGTGGGGGCTCCCGGACGACCGATGGTTCCCCCCGCGGCTTCTGCTTCGGAAAGGACGCTGTCCACCTCGGCAGGTGAGCCGACGTTGTACGCCAGCGTGACCCCGCCCCATCCGCCGCCGTCTTCCACCTCGCTGTCGGCGGCGAGCTTCTCTCGCCCCCACAGAGCGAGGATCATGCCGCCGGCCTGATAGAAGACCACATCCCCGTCGTCGAACCCCGGCTCCCATCCCAGGGAGCCGTAGAACCTTCGGGCTCGCGCAAGATCCTTCACGCCCAGCGTGACCAGGCTGATCCTCTGTTCCATGCGTGCTCCCGTCTGCGCCCACCATCTCGGCAGATGGTCAGGCGCAGCATAGAGCGTCGCCGGCAGTGTCGTCGGTCGCCTTCAGCCATACGAGAATCAGCCCGATGGGACGGATAGAGATCCTCGACGCGGATCCGACGTGGGCCGATGAATTTGCCGCCGTCGGCCGGCGACTGCGGCAGGCGCTGGGCGACGAAGCGGCGCGCATCGATCACATCGGTTCCACCTCGGTTCCGGGGCTTCCGGCGAAGGACGTCATCGACGTCCAGGTGACGGTTCGGGTGGACCGCGACCTGGCGTCAACGGCCGCCCGCTTGCAGGAGGCCGGCTGGTTGTTCGAGCCCGACTTCCACAGGGACCACCAGGCGCCCGGTTTGCCCGAGTCGCTCGACCAATGGGGGTAGGCCTTCGTCCGAGAACCCCCAGGCGAGCGGCGAGTCAACGTCCACGTGCGAGTCGAGGGGAGGGCGAACCAGCGCTACGCCCTGCTCTTCCGCGATTACCTTCGCCGGCATCCGACCAGCGCCAGCGCTTACGCCATGTTCAAGCAAGGCCTGGCCACGCTGGCACCCTCGATCGACGTCTACGTCGATCTCAAGGACCCCGTCTGCGACTTGATCTACCTGGCGGCGGAAGCCTGGGCCGCATCGACGGGCTGGCGGCTCGGCCCATCCGACGCCTGAGCCGACTCCCATCCCGCCGACGAACGAGAGGGGGGAATCATGCGTCCGTATTTCGCGCTGCCTGCGGCCGGCTTCTTCTACTTCTTCAGCGCGTGGCTGGCGATGATCTTCGCCAGGATCCTGCCCGATGAGATCGGCATCCGGCCGTTTGGCTACGGAACCGCCCTGGGTGCACCGATCGCCACTTGGCTGGTGGTCGCTCCCGCAATCGGCGCAGTGGTCGGAGCGCGTCGCAACATGCTGCTGGTGCTGCCCATCAAGAAGGAGAAGCAGCAGGTCATCCCCGCCGTGACCCATGTCAACGCGACAGGCCGCCTCCAGTCGGTCATGCGCCAGGGGAACGAGCTGTATTACCGATTGATCGAAGAATTCGACCGGAGGACCGGGGTCCCGGTCGTGCTCAACACCTCGTTCAACCTGCGGGCGAGCCGATCGTGCACCGGCCCGAGGCGGTCCTCACGGATTTCCTCAATACGGGCATGGACGCCCTCTTCCTGGGCCGGTACCTCCTCGAGAAGGATCGTGCTTGAGCGTGCTTGCAGGAGGGGCGTTTCGCCTGGAGAATTGTTCATGAGGCCGCCTGCTAGGCGGCCTTCGACATAGGGACCAAGTAACGCGCCTCGTGAGGCGCGGAGAGGAGAGGGAGATCCATGGCCGAGAAGTACGAGGGGTACTGCGTGAAGGAGAAGACGAAGCGCGAGTTCGAGGGCGAGATCGTCGAGATGAAGAACGGACGCCGGGCGGCCAAGGGCAAGTGTCCGGTGTGCGGCACGACCATCATGAGGATCCTCGGGAAGTAACCGAAGCCGGGAAAGCTAGCGCCGGGGGCGGAGCAGCTCGCTCGGGGCGAACACCAGAGGTTCGCTCAGCTTCCGGTGGCGCTCGGCCAGATCGGCCAGCGTGGTGCGTTCGAACACCTGCCGGATGGCCAGGTAGACGTCTCCCCAGAGCTCATCCTGCAGGCCGCACCGTCCGTCGGCGAAGCAGGTGTGGTCCGCCTGGTCCAGGCACGTCATCGGATACATGTGGCCTTCGATGGCGTCCACGATCTCCGCGACGTGGATCTCCGAAGGTGGCCGGGCCAGGCGGCACCCTCCCCCGGCACCCCTGAAGCTCTCCACCAGGCCCG
>JBKPGU010000217.1:0-5594 GCA_046729535.1 Actinomycetota bacterium | reverse complement strand
CCTCCAGCCGTCCCTGACGTGCCCGCACCTTGGACAGCACGCCTTTCCCCAGGTCCCTCGCGAGAGGGTAGTCGCTGGAGACGGCCAGCTCTGAGGTGCGTTCGGCCTCCTCGAACTGGGCGTTCTCGTACAGAGCTTGAGCCAGGAAGGGCATGAAGAGTGACTCCCTGGCCCCCATCTGCTCGAGGTGCTCGTAGCCCTCAGTGAGGACCTCCACGGCGCCATGCGGATCGCCCGCCAACATCTTGATGTCCCCGGGAACCTCGGCGAAGAACCAGAAGTTCAGCATCTGGCCGTTCTCCCGGAGGATCCCCCGGAACCGCTCCGCCAGGATCAGCGCCTCCTCGAACTCGCCCCGCCGGGCCCGGAGGTGCGCCAGCGCATGGAACATGTACCCCTCGATGGTTCGGTTGCCACCCGTACCGGCGAGGACCTCCTCGCAGCGCCTTATGCCCTGGTCCACGGGTGTCGGCCCGCGGACCAGGTCCGTGCCCAAGGTGAAGAAGATTTCGGCCTCTTCCCGGGCGTCGCCCGCGTTGCGCGCGTGACGCAAGGCGCGGTCGATCGCCCGCTCCTCGCCTCCGACCCTGCCGGCCCGCCAGTCGATGTGACCCAGGACACGCCAGGCCCTGGATAGGCCCTGATCGTCCCCGGCCGCTTCAAAGACCTGGAGGGCTTCCTCTGCTTCCCTCCGGGCTTCCGCATCCTCCCCCTCGGGAAGCGCGAGCCACCGCTGCATGGCGGCGTGTGCTCGCACGCGGTCCTCGCCGGAAGCCTCGGCTCGCTGCAGCGCCTCGGCAAAAAGGGCCCTCGCCTGTTGCTTGTCTCCCGCTTCCGACAGCGCCGTTGCGAGATCGGACAGGATGGCGAGCCGAGGGGGATCGTTCGCAGGAAGGAGAGCCGCCGCCCGAGAGAGGAGGTTGATCGTGGCGGGAATGTCGTTCCGGGCCAGCGCCCGCCGGCCCGCGGAGGCAAGGCGCCTGGCCGCCTCCTCGCCGAGCTGCCGATCCTCCTCGCCGACCGGTCCCAGCTCCGAACGGTACCGGCACGACTGCTCCAGGTGATATCCGAGGATCTCCTCGTACTCCGCGATGCGGTCTCCGACTCTGAACTCCAGCCATCGGGCCAACTGGCCATGGAGGTTGGCCCGAGCCTCCTTTGGAACCCCCCGGTAGGCCGCGTCACGGATCAGGATGTGGCCGAACCGGAATGCGTCCTCTCCGGTGAACGCGGAGCGGTCCGGATGGATCAGCTCTCTCCGGACCAGGGCTTGGAGGAGCGTGCCCACGATGGGCTTCTCCTCCTGGGGTGAGAGCTCCGAAACCGCGCCCCACCAGAACACCTTGCCCACGACAGAGGCTCGCTGAAGCACGGCCCGTTCCTCCGCCGGGAGACCTTCCAGGCGGGCATCCAACAGCGCATTGACGGTCGGCGGAATAGACAGGGAGGAGAGATCGCCGACGGCGGACCACCGCCCATCGTCGCGCTGGAGGAGCCCCTCGTCGACCAACATCCGAAGGATCTCTTCCACGAATAGGGGGTTGCCCTCGGCGGCTTCGGTGATCCGGGCCCGCACCTCAGGGCCCAGCTCCGCCCCGGCGAGAAGATTCTCCATCACGGAATCGCTTTCTTCGGCGGTGAGCGGATCGAGCCTGATCGAGGTGACGTTCGGTTTCCCTGCGCCCCACGCTGGCCGGAGATCCAGGAGGTCTGGCCGTGCCATGCACAGCAGAAGGATCGGACAGCCGGTGCTCCAGCCCGCGAGGTACTCCAACAAGTCGAGGAAGGTGGGTTCCCCCCAATGGATGTCGTCGAACTCCAGGACGAGCGGCCGGATTCTCCCCACGGCCTCGAAGAGCTTCCGCACAGCCCAGAACGTCTCCTGAATGGAGTAGGCGGCATCGGTGAGCCCAATGGCCGAGGCCACGTGCTCGGCAACGGCAGCGGCGTCAGGATCGCCGGTGATGAGCGCCTCGATCTTGGCCTCGGCCTCCCCGGCCTCATCCTCCTGGGTTATGCCGGAGGCTTGCTTCACCGCCTCGGCGAGCGGCCAGAAGGTGATGCCCTCCCCATACGCGAGACACCGCGCCCTGGCCACAGTGGCCCGATCTTCGACGCCGCCGGTGAATTCCAGCGTCAGTCGCGACTTGCCGAGCCCGGCCTCACCGATGACGGTCACGAGGTGGCACGCGCGCTCGGTGCTTGCTCGATCGAACGCGACCCGGAGGAGCAACAGCTCCTTCTCCCGGCCGACGATGGGAGAAGTGAGACGACGGGCCACGCCGGGCGCCTCCGTGGCCACGTCTACGAGTCGCCACGACCGGACGGGCTGGGCCTTCCCCTTCAGTTCCAGGGCACCCGCCTCAGCGACGGCGACGGCATCCTTCACCAGCCGGTAAGTGGAATCAGCGAGGAAGATCTCCCCTGGGGACGCGGCTTGCTCGAGCCGCGCCGCCACATTCATCGGGTCGCCGGTGGCCAGAACTCCTTCCGTGGTTCCCCCAGTCATCACCTCGCCGGTATTCACGCCGGTCCGGACCTGGATCCGCACCCCACGGTCCCGCTCGAGCTCATCGTTCAGCGTTCCCAGTCGCTCCCTCATCTCGGCGGCGGCCCGGACGGCTCGCAGGGCGTCGTCCTCCCGCACCAGGGGGACCCCGAACACTGCCACGACCGCATCCCCGATGAATTTCTCGACGCGACCGCCATGCCGTTCGATCACTCCACGCATCTCGTCGAAGTAGCGAGACATCACCCGCCGGAGTGCCTCGAGATCCAGGCTCTCACCGAGCGAAGTGGAACCAGTCACGTCGGTGAAGAGGACTGTCACGGTCTTTCGGACTTCGGGCTCACTAGGCACAGTTGAAGGCTACGCCTCCATGCTTTCGCTGATCGCGACGCGGCCGAGCCCACCTCGAATTTGCCGCATCCGAGCGATCGTCGCATTGCCCACCTCGAATTTGCCGCGTCCGAGCGATCGTCGCATTGACCACGAAGTGTCCTGACAGGCCATCCCTCTCTTTTGTTGCGAGTGGAGGTTGCGGTTTCGCTCGGATGTCGGATGGAGAACGGACGCAACAAGGAGGAGCGCATGGACCTAGGCGATGCCATCCTGCCCCTTCGCGACCGCGCCTCGGTAAGAGGGGCCTGATCCTGGCCGCGAAGCTGGCCGCTCGGGAGCTCGGCCCGATCGTCATCGCCCACGACGGGGGGTTGTGGGACACGGACAGGATCTCCAGCGATGAGGACTGGCTCGAATTCGGGCGCTTCGTCCGAGAGAGAGTCGACCGGCTCGGCTGAAGCGTTCCGCCTCCCACGGGCAGGCTTCAGTAGCTCTTCCAATTCCGTTTCCGGCAGAATGCGCTTTCCGGGACAGCGCGGAACGGAGGTCAGCGTGTTCGTCCAACTGTTCGAGGGCTGGCGGTACCGACCCGGTGCTCGTGAGAGATTGTTCAGTCGGCGCCACGACGGGCCAAGCACCGTGATGAACCCCGATGTCCCAGGTCTCTTGGCCCGAGTGCTCGCGATAGGTCCAAATGACCGGGACACCGGAATCGGAGTCTGGGTCTGGGAGAGCGAGGAGGCGTGCCGCGTCTTCGAACGGAATCGTCCGCCGGAAGTGGAGGAAAGGATCGCATCGGAAATCGACCAGTCGGGGATGATCGAGCGCGCCTTTGACCCGCTCTACTTTGGGCACAGGTGCTGAGATTCCCGCGCGCTGGCGGCTCGAGCCTACTTCGGGAAGGACTGCTCGCTCCTCGCCCCCGTCGTGGGTACTGTTGTAACGCACGACGGAAGGAGGCGACATCACCCCATGACGAGATACACCATCGGGAAGCCTGGCCCCGAAGACGTCTCAAGCCACGCTGTACGTTTCCCCTTGACGCCAAGGACGACGGGCGGCTGGCTGGACGACGTACTCGCTCGCGAGGGCGCGCGCCTTGACTGGAAGTCTGGAAGCACCTTCTTGGTTGTTCCCGTCCCACCAGGAGGCTCGCTCCAGGATTCCGCCGATCGTGCCAAGAAGGTTCTCGCCAAGGTGAACGCCTGGGTCGAACAGCAAGAACGGAAGCACCAGGACGAGGAGACGGCTCAGCAGGAGGCTGCAGCCGAGGTACAGGCCCGCGCCGACGAGCTCCGCGGACAGTTGGACGATCTAGATCTTTGAGCCGGACGGCTCGCTCCTCGGGCCGTCGTGGATTTTGCCCTGAGCCACCAGGGAACATTCGCGAACCCAGTTCGGTGCAGACCGTCGGACATACTTGGCTCACCCGGAGTGTCCGTGCGGTGGCGCACCGACACGGCGTAGACGAAGTCCTACTGTCTGCTTAATGCCATCTTTCGTGATTCGGTATGTCGAGGGTTTTCCGGATGAAGTTTCAGCTGACCGATACGAGGATCAGGAGGGAGACGTGGTGTTCATGAAGGATGGGGCAGAAGTGTTCCGGGTCCATCGAGCCGATGCCGAGAGCATCGAGCCTCGCGACGAGAGTTAGATGCCTGACCCGACTGAAGGGCAACCTTTAGGTCACGATGAGAGCGACCACTATCACGCCGGCCGCAATCACGGCAGCAATCGCCAAGCCGTACTCGACGCTGTTTGCTCCGCCCTCTTCTCCCGCTTTCATCCGCAGAGCGTCCCACGCATTCTGCAACCGTGCGTAGAGTCCTAAGGACATCAAGCGCAGTCTAGCGCCGATTCTTCGGCCTACGGAACAGCGCCCACCGCCGTACACGAGGAACGTCAGCCCCATGAGGATCACGATGAACGCGGGACTGGTGCCCGCCTTCCTCTTCGCGGTCGTCGATCCTTCTTTCGGAACCTGGAGCTGCTCGACAGTCCGTCCCTTGGGTGTTCGGTTTAGGAGCGTTGTCCGCCGATCGGGAATGTGGCGATGTAGCGAGGTCTCACCGAGGTGCGCGAGTGTTCGGGAATGTCTCTCGAAGGCGGGGGCGGCCTAGGACGTCGTCATCGGGTGCGACGCGATCCCGACGAGGTCATGCAACGACCTCGGCGAGCGGTGTCTACATCGACTGGTAGGGCGTGAAGAGAACCGGGACATCGCTGCCGGCCAACTTCTCTCTCAGCTCTGCGCTCGGCTCGCCGAGGAGTTCGCCATGTACGACGGTGACCGTGGCAAGGACTGCCCCGAAGAGGTCGCCAAGGTTCGAAGCATGCTCGATGGCGGCCTCGGAATCCCTGTATCGCTCCAGGACGATGCACTCGGACTGATCGTCGTTGAAGTAGATGTCGTATTGCAGCGTGCCGGTGTCCTTAGTCCGCACGATCTCCATGGCTTGAGCGGACAGGCGCTTGAACTCCTCGAGCTTGCCCTCGTGGAACTTGAACCGAGCGATACCCCAAAGCTCACTCATAGCTCGACCTCCTGACTTCTGCGTTGCTGGCTGCGATCGACGCGGTCGGTTGCGCGAGCGTTCGCGAATGTACCTTGTACCGTAGGAGTCAGGGAACGCCGGGACGGAGAGGCGCGTCGACGACCGGCTCGGGCGCATTCCACACGGCCTCGACGTTGTTCTGATGCAAGTCGTTGACGAATGCCGCGTAATACCGCTCGGAGTACTGCGTCCAGACC
>JBKPGU010000216.1:0-2638 GCA_046729535.1 Actinomycetota bacterium | reverse complement strand
GGCAAGGACGTCGTGGGGTACGGCGGCATCATGTGCTACGGCGAGGAGGCGCACGTCACGACCATCGCCGTGGACCCCGAACACCACCGAAGGAAGATCGGGACGCGCCTGCTGTACGACCTGCTCCAGGAGGCCATCCGGCTCGGCGCGCAGGCCACGTCCCTGGAGGTCCGGGTGTCGAACTGGGGGGCCCAGCGCCTGTACAGCCAGTTCGGATTCCGGCCCGTCGGGATCAGGAAGAACTACTACCAGGAAACCGGCGAGGACGCCGTGGTCATGTGGGCGGACAACGTTCGCTCTTCGGGATACCGCGAGCAGCTCGAGCGCATCATCAGCGGCGCTCCCGAGGGTATCCGCCCCTAACAGATGCGGGTCCTCGGCATCGAGACCTCGTGCGACGAGACCGCCGTCGCCTTGGTCGAGGACGGCCGGAAGATCCTTTCGAACCCCATCTCCAGCCAGGCCCATCTGCACGAGAAGTTCGGCGGTGTGGTTCCGGAGGTGGCCTCCCGCGCGCACATGGAGGCCATCAACCCGATGATCACGCTGGCCCTGACGGAGGCCCGGATGTGGGTGGCCGACGTCGAGGGGGTGGCCGTCACCATCGGACCCGGCCTGGTCGGGGCGCTCCTGGTCGGCGTGGCCGCGGCGAAGGCGATGGCCCTCGCCCTCGAGGTGCCGTTCGTCGGCGTGAACCACCTGGAGGGACACATCTACGCCAACGTCCTGGTGCACGGGCCACTCGAAGAGCCGTACGTTTCGTTCCTCGTCTCGGGCGGTCACACGATGCTGGTCTATGTCCCCGAGCCTTTCCGGTACGAACTGCTCGGCCAGACGCTCGACGACGCTGCGGGGGAGGCCTTCGACAAGGTGGCGCGGTTCATCGGCCTCGGCTTCCCCGGCGGGCCGGCCATCGATTCGCTGGCAAAGCGGGGCAACCGCGACGCGGTGAAGTTCCCTCGCGCGCTGGCCCGCGAGCCTGGCTACGACTTCTCCCTGTCCGGGGTGAAGACGGCCGTCGTCCGGCACGTCCGCGAAGCGAGGGCCAGAGGGGAGGACGTCTCCACTGCCGATCTGGCGGCCTCGTTCCAAGAGGCCGTGGTCGACGTCCAGGTCGACAAGACGATCGCCGCGGCGGTGGACAAGGGAGTGCGGATGATCGTCCTGGGGGGAGGGGTCGTGGCGAACACCCGGCTGCGCGACCTCATGGTCGAGCGGGCAAAGGGAGCGGGACTGGCGGTCCTCATCCCCCCGCCTGAGCTTTGCACGGACAATGCCGCGATGATCGCTTGTGCCGGGTACTACCGCCTGGAGCGCGGGGATCGAACGGACCTGGAGGTGGGGGCCTACCCGAGCCTCCCGCTCGATTGACCAACGTCCTGGTCACGGGGGGAGCCGGATTCATCGGTTCGCATCTGTGCGACCGCCTGCTGGCCGAAGGGTTGCGGGTGGTCGCTCTCGACGACCTCTCGTCCGGTCACATCGGGAACCTGGCGGAGGCTCGCGCGTACGGGCAGCAATTCACGTTCTACAACCTGGGCGTGCAGACCGAGGGCCTGGGCCTGATCTTCGAACGGCACCGGCCTGAGGTGATCATGCACCTCGCGGCACTGCGTACCCCGGAGACCCGCCTGGAGGCCGCTGCGGAGGCCGGCACCGGGATCATGGGGCTCCTGGCCGTGCTGGAATGCGCGGCCCGAACCGAGGTCCGAAAGGTCGTCTTCGCTTCCTCGGCCGAGGTCTACGGGGAGGCCCGACGCTTCCCTCTGAAGGAGGCGGCCATCGCGGGCTCCAGGCCACCGACCCCAGGAGCCATCTCCAAGAAGGCCGCCGAAGACTACCTCCGAGCCTACGTCCGATTTCGGGGGATCGCCTTCACCTCGCTGGTTCTGCCCACGGTGTACGGTCCCCGGCAGGACGCCGGACCGGCCGGCGGGGTCGTGGCCAGGTTCGCTTCATCCATGGTGGGAGGGCAGAAGCCCGTCATCTACGGCGACGGGAGCCAGACCCGAGACCTCCTGTTCATCGACGATGCGGTGCACGCATTCGCCCTGGCGGGCGAGCGTGGGGACGGCCAGACGCTGAACATCGGAACCGGACTCGAAACCTCGGTGAACGACGTGTTCCGCCTGCTTGCCGACATCACCGGCTACAAGGGCGAGCCGCTGTTCGAGGCGCCTCCCCTCGCCGAGATCCGCCGGTGCGTCCTCGACAACGAAGCGGCCGAACGCGAACTGGGGTGGAAGCCCTGGACCCACCTCGAGGACGGCCTCCGGGAAACGGTCGCCTTCTTGAAGGGCTGACTGGCCCCGACGTTACCGACGCCATCGGAAACCTCGCCGGCCGGGTATCCTTCCCACCCGTGGCCCATCTGCTCGCCGAGATCGGATCTTCCCGGATCCTCGCGGTCGTCATCATCGGTGTCCCTTTGGCGGTTGCCGCGGTGTTCCTGCTGTGGACGGTGCCGAGCCGCCTGCCGGTCTCGATAATCGGATCCCTGGTCGTGGTCGGACTTCTGGTCCTCGGCCTGTGGGCCGCGTTCGCCGCTGAACCCCCACCCGCCACCCAAACCACCGCCGTCGCGGCGGGCGGGTCGCAGTTCCCGCCGGTCGGTCTCTCCCCGGCTCCAGGAGCGCCG
>JBKPGU010000215.1:0-4136 GCA_046729535.1 Actinomycetota bacterium | reverse complement strand
GAGCTCGAGCGCCTCACCCGGAGATACGCCTACGAGATCCTCCCCTTCATCGGGCCCGAACGCGACATCCCCGCTCCGGACCTCGGGACCGATGACCAGGTCATGGCGTGGATCATGGACACCTACTCCACCCGGGAGGGGTTCTCCGTCCCCGGTGTGGTGACCGGCAAGCCCACGGCCATCGGTGGGTCCGCGGGCCGCAGGATGGCCACCGCCCGGGGGGTCACCTACATCACGCTGGCCACCCTCAAGCACCTCGGCATGTCGGTTGAGGACGCGCGGGTTGTCGTCCAGGGCTTCGGGAACGTCGGCGCGGGCACCGTTCAGCTCCTGCACGAGCAGGGATGCAGGATCGTCGGAGTGTCCGACGTGAAGGGCGGGGTTTACAACCCCAGGGGGCTCTCGCCGCATGGGCTGTTGGCCATCCGGGCCCGGGGAGGTTCGGTCTCCGGCTACGAGGGCGGAGAGCCCGTAACGAATGACGAGCTGCTGGAGCTCGACTGCGATGTGCTGGTCCCGGCGGCGATCGAAGGGCAGATCACGGACGAGAACGCCGAGCGGATCAAGGCATCGGTCATCGTGGAGGGCGCGAACGGTCCGACGATCCCGGAGGCGGACGACATCCTCGAGGAGCGCGGGATCAAGATCGTCCCCGACATCCTGGCGAACGCAGGCGGCGTCACGGTCTCGTATTTCGAATGGGTCCAGGACCTTCAGGCCTATTACTGGCACGAGGACGAGGTGAACAACCGCCTCCGGATGATCATGGAACAGTCGTACTCGGACGTCCTCGCAGTGGCCGAGGAGCGCAAGGTAACGATGCGCACGGCGGCGACGGTCCTCGGCGTGGGGCGTGTGGCGGAGGCCCACAAGCTCCGAGGCCTCTTCCCCTAAGCTCCCGGGACCGCCCTTGCACCCGTGTTACTGTGGCCCCGGCTTGGGCTCTGAGCAGCAGCATCTCGTGGAGCGTGGGGATCCGGGCAACCGGTGGCAGGAGATCCTCGACTTCGAGCGGACATGGTGGAAGCTGGGGGTGTCGAAGGAGTTGGCCATCCGGGAGCGTCTCGGGATCTCGCCCGCCCGGTACTACCAGCTGCTCAATCGACTCATTGAGCTCCCCCAGGCCCTGGAGTACGATCCGATGCTGGTTCGGAGGCTTCGGCGGGTGCGAGAGGCTCGCCGGAAGAAGCGATTCGCCCGCAGACTCGGCCTGGAGGGCTAGAGGCGAGATCCATCCATTTTGTCCGGGATGCATGAACCGCCGACGAAGAGGAGCTGGTACGTCTCCGTGGCGACGTCGACCCTGAGAGCGGTGATCCTGGCAGCGGCGATCGTCATCGGCATCGTCGTCATCAGGAACGCGTTCCCGGAGAACTCCAGCCAGGACATCACCACCGCCTCGCCCTCCAATACCGTCACGACGTCACCGTCGGTGACTCCCACCGCCAGCCCCAGTGCGTCGGCCACCGCGAGCCCACGTGTGAAAGGCGTCACCGTGCAGGTCCTGAACGGGACGGACACCACCGGGCTCGCGGGGGTCGTGACCGGTCGGCTCAAGAAGGCCGGGTACACGATGAGGGCACCGGGCGGGGTGAACAACGCCAGCAGGACCACCATCTACTACCAGGCGGGGTTCGAGCCGGAGGCCCAGTTCCTGAAGGAGAAGCACTTCCCGAAAGCCGTTCTGGCTCCTGCCCCCTCCGGCTTCAAGGCGAACCTGACCGTCGTGCTGGGCTCAAACTTCGAGTTGTCCTCCTGAAGTAGGGGCGGCGACGGCCGGGAATCCGCTCGAGCGCCTGCGAAATGCCAGGGACCGGGCGGGCTTGTTCCTTGACTTCGACGGCACGCTCTCGGACATCGTTTCCCGACCCGAGCTGGCGAAGCCCGTCGCGGGAACGTCGATCGTGCTGTCCCGCCTGACCGGCCGGTTCGCGCTCGTCGCCCTCGTGTCCGGCCGGCCGACGGACGAGGTGCGCCGCCTGGTCCCGGTCCCGGGGATCGAGGTGTTCGGTGTCTATGGGCTTCCCGAGGGAACACCCGGCACTTTCGTGGACGGGGCTCTGGACGAGATGGAAAGGGCCGCTCGGCGCGTTCCGGGAGCGTGGGTGGAGAACAAGCGCGTCTCGGCGGCCGTCCACTACCGCGCCGCGAATGACCCCGAGGCGGCGGGCCGGGAGCTTTTGGAAGCCCTTCTTCCCCTCGCCGAGCGTCTCGGCCTGACCCTCATGCGGGGCAAGATGGTGATCGAGCTGGTCCCCGCAGACACACCGGGCAAGGGATCGGTGATCCTGGCGGAGCGGACGGCCAGGGACCTCGAGGCGTGCCTGTACGCGGGCGACGACTTCGCGGATCTGCACGCCTTCGCCGCTCTGGACGAGCTCCGCAAGGAGGGGCTGCCGACCGTGAAGGTGGCCGTCCGCTCTTCGGGGACGCCCGAGGAGCTCGTGTCAAGGGCCGACATCGTGGTCGTCCGCCCCGCCGGCCTGGTGGAGCTGCTCTCCGACTTGTGAAACGAACGGCCCACCAGCCTCAGCCTCGTGCCCGGCCGGCCCTGATGCGATCCAGGTCGTCGAGTTGAGCGGGGACCCAATCCTCCAGCCGATTCCGACCGATGGCCGCTCGGAGCCCTCGGGCCCGCCGTGCTCGATCACGTGGGGTCATCTCCAGGCCGGTCGACAGGGCGGCCGCGGTGTCGGTGATGTCGAACGGGTTGACCGCCAACGCATACCGGCCAAGCTCCGCGAACGCGCCCGCGTTCTCCGAGAGCACGAGAACCCCGTTCCGATCGTTCAGCGCCGGGCCCTCCTTGGCGACCAGGTTCATCCCGTCGATGACGGGATTCACCAACAGCACGTCGTACAGCTGGAAGGCTGCGATCGACATCGGCAGGTCGTCGTTCACCAGCATCTCGACGGGCTGCCACCCCGGCCGGCCGAAGGCGTCGTTGATCCCCTCGACGGCGCGGGCGCACTCGTCCATGTACTCCCGGTACTCGGGGATCGCGTCACGGGACGGCATGAGCAGAGCCAGGAACTTCACCCGTCCCCTCCATTCGGGCTGTCGCGCCAGCAGTTGCTGGAAGGCCGAGAATCCACGCAGCACGTTCTTCGACAGCTCGGCTCGATCGACCCGGACGATCAGTTTGGACTCGCCGCGCCAGTCTTCGATCCACGTGCGGGCGGCCTCGGCTTCGGTGCTCCCGGCCGTTTCCCGAAGCCCGTCGGGGTCGATCGAGATGGGATACCTCCCAACGTGGATCTCCCGCCCGCCCCATCGGATCACCCGACGCCGCAGGTCGACCCGGGCACCCTCAAGCTCCCGGCAGCAGAGCAGGAAGTGTTCCGCCCACCGGAGCGAGTGGAACCCGACCAGGTCGGCCCCCAGGAGCCCGCCCAGCAGTTCCTCTCGCATGAACGTGGGTAGGATGCGCAGGTACACGGGCCCGGCGAACGGGATGTGCGAGAAGTGGACGATCGCGGCGTCGGGCTCCAGCCGCCGCAGGAGCTCAGCAGCCAGCGAGAGGTGATAGTCCTGGACGAGGTAGGCGGGCCGCTGGGCCATGTGCCATCCTTCCTCGGCCAGCGCCCCGGCGAACTCCTCGTTGACCGCGCGATAGTCCGCCCACTGCTCGCGGACCGCATCGTCGAACTGTGGAGCGCTGGTCAAGTCCCACAGGTAGTGGTGGAGGAACCACAGGACGCGGTTCGAGATCCCGTTGTAGAAGGCGTCGTACGTTTCCGGGTTGAAGGCCAAGTACCGGAGGGAGTAGTCGGCGCCGCTCCCCGAGAAGTCGACCCAGCCTTCCGTGGATCGTTGGCGATCCTCGTCGGTCATCGCGCTGGCGATCCACAGGCCTCCCGACCGCTGGAGCGCGCCCGTGAGTGCGCTGACCAGGCCTCCCGCCCCACGTCGGGCCACGACCTCGCCGTCCTCGCGGACGAACGAGACCGGCCCCCGGTTGGAGGCGATCACGATCTCGTGCTCGGTTCGGGGCGGTCCGGTCTCAGACACGGGGATGGCCCATCTCTACCCCCCGATCGTCCCGCCGAAGCGGGGTCGATTGACGTTCCCCTGACCTGCGTCTACCGTTGCTGCAGGACGGGCCCAGCATGCTGAAGGTATCTCAGAGGACCGAG
>JBKPGU010000214.1:0-5434 GCA_046729535.1 Actinomycetota bacterium | reverse complement strand
GAGGTTCGAGCTCTCCGAGATCTCCCTGATCACAGATCCAGGCCCGGAGACCATCAAAGCCCTCGAGGACTCCGAGCTGATCGTGCGGGATCGAGGCGGCGACGCGGGGTGGCGGGTCCGGCACGACGTCCTTCGCGATGTAGCCTACGAGAGCCTCCCCAAGCGAGAGCGAAGGCGGCTGCACGTGCAGGTTGCCGAAGGGCTGGCCGGCCAGGACGGCGAACGCTCTCCGCAATCCGTGGCCTGGCACCTTGAGCAGGCCGCCCGGGCATCGCTCGACCTTGACCCTGGCGACACCACGCTGGCTGAGCGGGCCGTGAAGGCCCTTCGACGGGCGGGAGACCTGGCCAGGTGGCGCATGGAGTCCCGCACCGCCATCGACCTGTACGACCGGGCCCTTGCCTTGTCCGGCCCGGAACGCGGTTGGGGGGTTCCCGAGGCCAGGATCCTGTCCGCCCTGGGCGAGAGTCGCTACTGGCTGGGCGAGTACGACGAGACCGAGCGGACCCTGACCCGTGCGCTCCAGATGGGCGGCGACGACCAGTGGACCCAGTCCCTGGCCCTCCGGTTCCTGGCCGACATCGCCCTCAACGTCCGTGAGGATCTCGACGGGGCCGAGGAGCTGTTCGACCGGGCGCTGAAGGCCGCCCGCCATCTCGACGAGTCCGACCAGCCATGGGTGATCGCCCGGGTCCTCCTGATGGCGGGCTGGGTGCCCTACTGGAAACGGGACTTCGGGCGGGCCCGTTCGATGTTCGATGAGGCCCTGCAGATCACCAGGGAGAACCCGGAGGAGGACCGGTGGGCGGAGGCGCGCGCCCTGGTCTCTCTGGGAGCGTCGATCTCCCCCGTGGGAAGGGAGGACGAAGTCCTCCCCCTGGTGGATGAGGCCCTGGAGCTGGGTCGGAAGATGGAGGACCCCTTCACCATCGCCGTGGCCCAGGAGACCATCGGCAACTCGCTCCGGAGGCAGATGCGGCTGGAGGAGGCGCTGCCCCGCCTCGACGAGGCCATCCAGAACTTCCGCGACCTGGACGCCCGATGGGAGCTGGCCAGCGCGCTGGGCGACCGCGCCTTCGTCCACCGCCTGGCCGGGCGGCAGGACGAGGCCACCCGTGACCTCGACGCCGCCATGCAGCTGTGCCGGAGGCTGGGCGAGAAGAGCCTCATCTCCTGGACCGCATCCCAGCTGGCCCTGACTCGCCTGGCCGTGGGAGACCCGGAGGGCGCTCGCAAGCTGGTCGAGGATCCGGCCGTCCAGGCGGGGCCGGCCGACATCGTGGCCGCGGCCGACCTCCTCACCTCCGCAGCCGTGGTCGACCTGGCCGAGGGCGATCGGGAGCGAGCGCGACGACGACTGGACGAGGCGCTCGACTCCGAGCGCCGCTATCCGAGGAACCAGCTCGCCGAACGGGTGTGGTTCGTGGCGACGCTGCTTGGCCCGGAGGCCGCTGGAGGTCCGGAGGCCGTCGAGGACGCCCGGCAGACGTTGGAGCAGGCCCGTTGGCTGTTCGCCTTCCGGACCGCGGAGCTGGCCGCCGAGGCCGTGGCCCAGCTCCAACACGCCTGAGCACGAGCTACCCTCTTCCGCATGAACTTCGACCTCACCCTCGAACAACAAGCGTTCCGAACTGCCGTTCGGGAGTTCGCCGAAGAGGTTGTGGCCCCCCGGGCGGAGGAGATGGACCGCGCCGAAGAGCTCCCGCTCGACATCGTGAAGCAGATGGGCGAGATGGGCCTGTTCGGGCTGCCGTTCCCGGAGGAGTACGGCGGCCAGGGTTCCGACTTCCTCACCCTGGTCATCGCCATCGAGGAGCTGGCTCGGATCGATTCCTCCATCGCCATCACGCTGGAGGCGGGGGTTGGACTGGGAGCGAACCCCATCCATGCCTTCGGGACCGAGGAGCAGAAGCAGCGGTGGCTCGTGCCGATGTGTCGTGGAGAGATCCTGGGAGCCTTCGGGCTGACCGAGCCGGGGGGCGGCTCGGATGCCGGCGCCACGAAGACGTCGGCCCGGCTGGAGGACGGCCGGTGGGTCATCAACGGGTCCAAAGCCTTCATCACGAACTCCGGTACGGCCATCAGCAAGGTCTGTTCGATCACCGCAGTGACGGGGGAGCAGCAGAACGGCCGGAAGGAGATCTCGGCGATCATCGTGCCGGCCGATACTCCAGGGTTCGAGGTGGGCAAGTCGTACCGGAAGCTCGGCTGGCGAGCCTCGGACACCCACGAGCTCTCGTTCAACGACTGCCGGGTCCCGGAGTCGAACCTCCTGGGGGAACGGGGCAAGGGTTACGGGCAGTTCCTCCAGATCCTCGATGACGGGCGCATCGCCATCGCCGCTCTCTCCGTGGGCCTGGCTCAGGGCTGCCTTGAGGAGAGCATCAAGTACGCGAAGGAACGCATCGCTTTTCGCCGGCCCATCGCCGATTTCCAGGCCATCCAGTTCAAGATCTCCGACATGAAGGTTGCCGTGGAGACGGCGCGTCTGGCCACGTACCGGGCGGCGTGGTTGCGGGACCAGGAGCGCTCGTACAAGGCGGAGGCATCGCTGGCCAAGCTCTACGCGAGCGAGATCGCTGTGACCTGCGCCCGTGAGGCGGTGCAGATCCACGGGGGGTACGGCTTCATCGAGGAATTCCCCGTGGCCAGGTTCTACCGGGACTCGAAGGTCCTGGAGATCGGGGAGGGCACCAGCGAGATCCAGCGCATCCTGATCGCCCGGGACCTTGGGGTCGCCCGCCCGGAGGTCTGAGCCGGCCGGCCCGATGGAGGCCGTCGGATCGCGCTTTGGGCTGCCAGTCGATTTGGGATTCGGCAGGCCGATTCAAGGTCCAGTCGACCCAACCCAATCCTTGGTGAAATGGTTGAACTGCCTTGTGTTCCGCGAGAGTCTGTCCAGGTCCTTGACATTGTCGCAGGCGCTCCTGTACGGATAAGGCTTCCTTGACCAGAGTTCACCTTCCCCGTGCTCCCCGCAGTGCGGCGGTTTTCACCGCCGCACTCCTTGTCGCTGCCCTGGTTTCCGCGCCGGCAGCTGCGGATACGAAGAGCGAGCTGCAGGCTGCCAAGGCGCAATTGCGGCGCCTGCTCGATCGCATCTCTGTGGCCCAGGATGCCGTGTCGGCCCTGCAGGCCGAGGCGAATGAGATCGCGAGCCAGATCGACGCCGTTCAGTCCAGGATCGCCAAGGTCGAGGCTCAGATCGTGGGGATCCAGGGCGACATCCAGGAGGCCCAGAAGGACCTGGCCAAGACGCAGGACCAGCTCGACGAACGGGTCCGCGTGGCCTACGAGACCGGCCCGGCCTTCACCCTCGAGATCCTGCTGGGCGCGAACTCGCTGTCGGATCTCTCCGACCGGTTGGCCGTCGTCAACGCGGCCACCCAGAGCGACCGAACCCTGATCGAGCAGATCCAGGCGCTCCAGGCCCGCCTCCGACTTCGTCAGGCCAAGCTCACGAGCTTAGAGAACGGACTGCAGACGGACCGGAAGGACCTCCAGGGCAAGGAGAAGTCCCTTCAATCCAAGCTGGCCAGCGAGCAGCAAGTCCTGAACCAGCTGGCCTCCGACAAGTCCGAGGCCGCCGGCCTGGTGACGAAGTTGGAGGAGCAGCGGGCGGCCGAGATCGCGGCGGAGAAGAAGCGCCTTGCGGCCCTGGCAGCGGCGCAACAGGGAGCGTCTCACGGCGGGAGCTCGATCGGAGGCGTGTTCCAGGTCTGCCCGGTGGACCAACCGAGGGGATACTCGGACGACTTCGGCGCTCCCCGGTACGCGGGCGGCTACCACCCGCACGCCGGCAACGACATCTTTGCCCCGAGGGGAACTCCCATCCGAGCCACCTTCTCGGGAACGGCTTCCAACGCATCGAACACCTTTGGCGGCATCTCCGTGAAGGTGTACGGATCGCTGGGGTACACGTACAACGCGCACCTCTCGAGCATCGGTCACCTCGGGTCGGTGTCCGCGGGAACGATCATCGGATACGTCGGCGACAGCGGAGACGCCCTGGGAGGAATCACCCACAACCATTTCGAATGGCACCCGAGCTCGATCCCGTCGTCGCTCTGGCGCAGCCCGTACGGCTACACGCTGATCGGGTCGGCGACCGACCCCTACCCGTACCTGAACGCGGTCTGCTGACGCTGACGTCGGGCGTGTCGAACATCTGAAGGAGGGCGGGAACCTACCGCTGGATATACTCGCGTCGCCATGACTTCGGACGCCGGATCTCCGCGGCGCGACGAGCCGTGGATCTTCCGAACGTACGCCGGCTACGCCACGCCAGCCCTCACCAACGCCAGGTTCAAGACCAACCTGGCCAAAGGCCAGACCGGCCTTTCGGTGGCATTCGACCTCCCCACACAGACGGGATACGACTCGGACGCCCAGATGGCCCGGGGCGAGGTGGGGCGGGTGGGGGTCCCCATAGGTCACCTCGGCGACATGCGGACCGTGTTCGATGGGATCCCCCTCGACGTGATGAACACCTCGATGACGATCAACGCCACCGCCGTGTGGCTCCTGGCCCTCTACGTGGCGGTCGCCGAGGAGTCCGGGGACCGGCGGAGCGAACTGGCCGGCACCACGCAGAACGACATCCTGAAGGAGTTCCTGTCCCGAGGGGCGCACGTCTTCCCCCCGGGGCCATCGATGCGACTCACCACGGACCTGATCACATGGACGCTGCGTGAGGTGCCGAGGTGGAACCCGATCAACGTCTGCTCCTACCACCTCCAGGAAGCCGGAGCCGACCCGGTGCTGGAAGTGGCGTTCACCCTGGCCAACGCGATGGCCGTGCTGGACGCGACGAAGGCGACCGGGGCGGTCTCCGAGGCAGACTTCCCCTCGCTGGTGGGCAGGATCTCCTTCTTCTGCAACGCGGGCATCCGGTTCGTGGAGGAGCTGTGCAAGATGCGCGCCTTCACTCGGCTGTGGGACCGGGTGACGCGCGAGCGGTACGGGGTCGAGGACCCCAAGCTCCGACGGTTCCGGTACGGCGTCCAGGTGAACTCGCTCGGCCTCACCGCCGAGCAGCCGGAGAACAACATCCACCGGATCCTCCTGGAGATGCTGTCGGTCACGCTGTCGAAGGATGCCCGGGCCCGCGCCGTCCAGCTGCCGGCGTGGAACGAGGCCCTCGGGCTGCCCAGGGCGTGGGATCAGCAGTGGGCGCTCCGGGCCCAACAGATCCTGGCGCTTGAATCAGACCTCCTCGAGTACGAGGACGTGTTCGAGGGGTCGAAGGTGGTGGAGGAGACCACCTCCCGGATCGAGGACGAGGCTTGGGAGGAGGTGGGCCGGGTTCTGGAGCGGGGCGGCTCGGTGGAGGCTCTGGCCTACATGAAAGAACGACTGGTGGCGGCCCTGGCCGACCGCATGCGGCACATCGAGTCCGGGGAGCGGGTCGTGGTCGGTGTGAACGCTTACACCG
>JBKPGU010000213.1:0-7125 GCA_046729535.1 Actinomycetota bacterium | reverse complement strand
GCCTGGACTTCGGGAAGCTCGGGCACGAAGCTCAGTGTAGGCGCCGCCAACCAGGGTGAGAGTGCTCGGCAGGTCGGCTTGCTCAAGAGCCGTGAGCGGGGGGACGATACCAGGACCATGCGGTTGCTCCCACGACTGTTTGCCGTGGCGGCGATCATCGCGGCTACCTTCGTCCCCGCTCGGGCAGCCTACGCCTTCAGCGACGTTCCCAGCGGCTATTGGGACTACGCAGCCATCCAGTACGTTGCCTGGACCAATACGTGGATGCAGGACTACGGCCCCGACACGTTCAAGCCGACGAACAAGGAGACCCGGGGCTTTCTCGCCCGGGCACTCGTTCTCGCCTACGCCCCAGACGAGCCGCCCGATCCCTCGATCACCTTCCCCGACCTCGCCCCCGACCACCCGCTCTATCCGTACGCCAACGTGGCAGTGAAGCTCGGGTGGATCCCGAAATATCAGAGTGGGAAGTTCGGTCCCGGAGATCCGGTGGTGGGGAGCTTGCTGGACTTTTCGCTGATCAAGGCCACCGGGCTGTTCACGGCACCCCTGGCGGGGCTGGCCGCCATCCACGAGGCCGACGGCACGCCATACGTCGTCTCGGAGCGATGGCCCCACATGATGCTCGGCCACTACCTCGGACTCCACTACAACCACTCGAACGAGAAGCAGGACTTCGGGGCCAGGTCGCGGATAAATCGCGACGAAGTCGCGTACTCGCTGTGGAAGGCGAAGACCCTGCCTCAGTGGAAGATCGATTCCACCGTCCGGTACAACGACATCACGCTGATCGGGCTCGGAGACGCGAAGCGGGTGAAGCATGACCTGACCCAGGAGGCTCTCGATCAGGTCGGCTATCCATACATCTGGGCTGGGGAATGGAACGCCAAGACGCCACCGGGATACTGCTGTGGCTCACAGCCCCAGGGCGGGTTCGACAGCTCGGGGTTCGTCTGGTGGGTGATGAAGAGATACGAGGACGGATACAACGCGGCCAAGTACCGCGTGTACCCGGGCTGGTCCCTCCACGATCGATCCAGCCGGTACATGGCCAAGAACACCGGGACCCACATCGGGTTCGCCAACCTCCGGGTAGGCGACCTGATGTTCTTCGCCTCGAACGGGGGGAAGCAGTGGTCCGACGTCGATCACGTCGGCCTGTTCGCGAGCAACGGCTGGATGATCCACTCATCGGGGAGCGTCGCCGGACCGGTGATCGAGTGGGTGGCCGACGGCTACTACCGCGATCACTTCGTGTGGGGCCGCCGGCTCATCGGCGTCGCCCCCAAGAGCGGGTCCACCCCACTCAGCGAGCTGACCGCGGGTGACCCTGCCTAGGGCTTTCCGATCACCCGCTCGACCGCCTCGAGGAGCGCGCCGAGGCTGAACGGGCGACGAAGCTCGGCGTCCACCGGGACCAGCGCGAGCTTCTGGGTCTCCCCCTTCGGAGCCATGAACACGACCACCTTGACGGACTTGAGCTTCTGGTCCGTGCCGACCCTTCGAAGGACGTCCCACCCGTCCTCGTCGGGCAGCTCGGCGTCCAGGATCAGGAGGTCGTAGGGATGCTTGCGAAGCAGCTTCAGCCCTTCGGCGCCGCTCGCCGCCTCGTCAACCTCGTATCCGGCCAACTGCAGGCGGAGCACGGGCTGTCGGAGATGCTCCGGACGGTTGTCGATGAGGAGGATCCGCTTCTTCGCCATGGGATGCCGGAGCGAGAGTACGGGTTCCGGGCCTGTGGGGAAAGCCACTGGCCGGGAGTGGGGAATGGGTTTGACACGCGTGACGGGTCCACCTACGCTCCCCGTGGGCTGCTACGGCAGCCCATTGTTATGCGCAGGCCAGAGGGAGGGTTCAAGAGGCGAATCGGGCGGCTGACGGGGGCCGTGTTGATCGCGGTGTCCCTGGCCGTCGGTTCCACCACCGTCTCCTCGGCCCGTCCCACCAGGCAGGACCTCGCGGAGGCCAAGGCGAGGCTCCTCGCACTCAACCAGCGGCTTTCCCAGCTCGTAGAGCAGTACGACGCCGCCAAGCTCGCGCTCCGCTCGGTCGAGAACCAGCTCGCTGACGCGAAGAGCCGGGCCCAGAGGGCTCGGGCCGAGGCAGACCGGGCCCGCGCCTACTTCTCGACCCGGGCTCGTGGCGCCTACGAGGGTCTCGGCTCTGGGATCGATGTGCTGCTCGGCGCGACGACCCTTTCCGAGTTCACCGACCGGATGGAGTTCCTGAACAGCGTGGCCCGCGGTGACGTGGACGCCGCGACCCGAGCCGATGTGGCGAAACAGCGGGCCAGGGAAGCCTCCGCTGAGCTCACCCGGGCGCTTCATCGCAGACAGTCGTTGGTCCGCACGCTGGACGCCAGGCGGTCCGACATCGAGGGCGGGATCGCCCAGCAGGCCGCGCTGATCCAGAGGCTGGAGAAAGAACTGTCGAAGCCGGTCGTTCGACGGATCATCGCCCAGCCTGGACCCCCTCCGGTCGATCATGCCGGACCCGGGCCCCCGGGCGGGGGTGGAGGCGGCCCCTCCCCCGAGCCGCCACCACCGAACCCGCCGCCTCCGCCGAGCGGGCGAGCGTCGATCGCGGTCCGCGCGGCCTACTCCGCGATCGGAGTTCAATACAAGTGGGGAGGGTCGAACCCAAAGGAAGGGTTCGACTGCTCCGGTCTGACCATGTGGGCATGGGGCCAGGCAGGCGTTCCGCTCCCTCACTCGTCGGCCGCCCAGTACGCCGTCCTCCCACACGTGGACAGGAGCCAGCTGAAGCCCGGCGACCTGCTCTTCTTCTACCGTCCCATCTCCCACGTGGCCATGTACGTGGGGAATGGTTACATGATCCACGCCAAGCATCCGGGGACCAGGGTGGCCAAGGAGAGGATCTCTTCGTACTACTGGGCCGTGTACGTGGGTGCCGGCCGTCCCGGCTAGGAATCTCTCGGAACGCTAGCCCGCTCGATCCGCTGCGGTCCGGGCGGCCTCAAGCAATACCTGATGGGTCTGGGCCGAGCCGGCAAGGATGTCTCCAGAAAGATAGCCCGAACCGCCCTCCCAGTCCGTCACGACCCCGCCCGCCTCCTCGACCAGCAGAGCCCCGGCCGCCACGTCCCAGACCGAGAGGTTGAGCTCGAAGTAGCCGTCGAACACCCCGCTCGCCACCCAGGCCAGATCGAGCGAGGCCGCACCCGCCCGGCGGACGTCCTCGGTTGCGGCGAGGACGCGCTCCAAGGCGGCGGTGTATCTCGGGGCGAGGTGTTTGGCCCGGAACGGGAAGGCCATCGCGATCACCGCTCGGTCGGGTGGTCGCTGACTCACGTGGATCCTTCGATCGCCCGACCAGGCACCCTGCCCACGGGCAGCAGAGAACGCCAGACCGAGGATCGGGCCCTGGACCGCGCCGACAATCGGCCGGTCGCCTTCGATCAGAGCCACGGAAACAGCGACGACGGGAAACCCCAGAAGGAAGTTCGTCGTCCCGTCCAGAGGATCGACCGCCCAGAAGCGATCGCCTCGTTCGCCTCCGCTCTCCTCGGCCAACACATGAATCTCAGGAGTCTCGAGCCGGAGGAAGGAGCGGATGGCCTCCTCGCTCTCCCGATCGACCGCCGTGACATAGTCGCCGGCGCCCTTCACCTCACCCGTGGCGGCATGTTCGGCGAACCGGGTCCGCACGATCTCCGAACCGACGGCAGCGGCTTCGACAGCCACCCGGCGCAGACGGTTGTCATCGGGCCGCTCTCTGAGACGGGAGACATCCACTCCCTCGATTGTGGCGCAGCCGGCAGGTCCGGGCCGAGAGGCGACCCTAAGGGCTTGCGGGCGAGAACGAGACCAGAAACGAAAGGAGCCCCGCCGTGCGGCGGAGCTCCCCTCGACTTGGCCGGAAGCTTGCGTCTCGACCTAGAAGTCGTCCATGCCGCCCATGCCGCCACCACCGGGCATGGCCGGCATCTTCTCCTTCTCGGGCTTCTCAGCCACCAGCGCCTCAGTGGTCAGGAACAGCGCCGCAATGGAGGCCGCGTTCTGCAGGGCCGACCGGGTGACTTTGGCCGCGTCGACGATGCCCGACTTGAACATGTCGACGTACTCGTCAGTGGAGGCGTTCAGGCCCCAGCCGGTGTCGAGCGTGCGGACCTTCTCCACGACCACGCCGCCCTCCAGGCCGGCGTTGTGGGCGATCTGCTTGAGGGGCTCCTCGAGAGACCTGCGCACGATGTGCGCACCCGTGGCCTCGTCACCGTCGAGGTCGAGCTTGTCGAGCACCGCCTGAGCACTCAGCAGGGCCACCCCACCCCCGGGAACGATGCCCTCCTCGACCGCGGCCTTGGTGGTCTGCACGGCGTCCTCGATGCGGTGCTTCTTCTCCTTGAGCTCCACCTCGGTGGCCGCCCCGACCTTGATCACCGCAACGCCGCCGGCCAGCTTGGCCAGGCGCTCCTGCAGCTTCTCCCGGTCGTAGTCGGAGTCGGTCTTCTCGATCTCGCCCTTGATCTGGTTGATGCGGCCCTTGATCTCGTCCTCCGAGCCGCCGCCCTCGACGATCGTGGTCTCGTCCTTGGTCACCACGACCTTGCGGGCCGAGCCCAGGAGATCGAGCTTGACGTTCTCCAGCTTCAGACCGACTTCCTCCGAGATGACCTGGCCACCGGCGAGGATGGCGATGTCCTGGAGCATGGCCTTGCGGCGGTCGCCGAATCCGGGGGCCTTCACCGCAACGGACTTGAAGGTCCCTCGGATTTTGTTGACCACCAGCGTGGCCAGGGCCTCGCCCTCGACGTCCTCCGCGATGATCACCAGCGGCTTGCCTGCCTGCATGACCTTCTCCAAGACGGGCAGGAGGTCCTTGACCGCCGAGATCTTCGAGTTGGCGAGCAGGATGTGGGGGTCCTCCAGGACGGCCTCCATCCGCTCGGGGTCGGTGACGAAGTACGGCGAGATGAAGCCCTTGTCGAAGCGCATTCCCTCGACCAGCTCCAGCTCCATGCCGAAGGTCTGCGACTCCTCGACCGTGATCACTCCGTCCTTGCCGACCTTGTCCATGGCCTCGGCGATCTGCTGGCCGATCTCATCGTCGGCGGCCGAGATGCCCGCGACGTGGGCGATGTCGTCCTTGTCCTCGATCTCCTTGGCCTGGTTCTTGATGGCCTCGACGGCCGCTTCGACACCCTGCTCGATGCCTCGCTTCAGCGACATGGGATTGGCGCCGGCCGCCACGTTGCGGAGGCCTTCCTTCACCATGGCCTGGGCCAGGACCGTGGCCGTGGTGGTGCCGTCACCGGCCACGTCGTCGGTCTTCTTCGCCACTTCCTTGACCAGCTCGGCCCCGATCTTCTCCTCGGGGTCCTCCAGCTCGATCTCCTTGGCGATGGATACCCCGTCGTTGGTGATGGTCGGGGCACCCCACTTCTTCTCGAGGACGACGTTGCGACCCTTCGGCCCGAGGGTGATTCGGACGGCGTTGGCGAGCTTGTCCATCCCCCGCTCCAGGGCCCGGCGCGCATCCTCATCGAACGTGATGATCTTGGCTCCCATGGTTCCTCCTCCTGCAAAACGATTGCCTGACCGCTAGCACTCTACTAGCCAGACTGCTAAACAGGAGTATAGAGGGGCTTCGGGACCCTGGTCAACGCGACCCTTGGATACCCTAGATCGGGCCACGATCGGAAGATCGAACGAGCTGGGTTTCACGATCACCGGACGAACTCCGGGCCGTCAGAGCGACCTGACGATCCTGCAAGGAACTCCGACGGCAAGGACGCCGGGCGGCACGTCCCGGGTCACCACGCTTCCCGCGCCGACGATGGAATCATCGCCGATCGACGCGCCCGCACACACGATCGCGCCGGCCCCGATCCACACGTTTGCCCCGATGGAGACGGGGAACGCCAGCTCGCGATCCTGTCGGCGGAGCTCGGGTTCCCGAGGATGGTCGCATGCCAGCACTTGTACCCCCGGGCCGATCTGGGTCTTCGCGCCGATGCTCACCGGTGCGCAGTCCAGGACCACCCCGTAGTAGTTGATGAAGGCTTGCGCGCCGAGCGACAGGTTGTACCCGTAGTCGCAGGCGAAGGGCGGCATGACCACCGCGTTCGGACCGACGCTCCCCAAGAACGAGGCAAGGATCTCCATCCGTCGCCCTTCGTCGGGTTCGGCGTTGAACGTTCGAAGGAGCGCCTCGCACCGCCGCCGCTCCGCCACGAGCTGGGGGTCCGTCGGCGAGTACAGCTCGCCCGCCAACATCTTCTGCTTCTCCGTTCGGTCCATGCGATCGGTCCCCCCCTTGGAAGCGGCGAGAAGGAAGCTACGCGGGTTTGCGAGCCGTGCCGAAGATCCCCGACCTGGTCAGCTTGGGCCCGGGGAGCTGCCGGTGCTCGACGTGCTCGGTCTCGAAACCGGCGGCGATGATGGCATCGAGCGTGGCTCGGTTCGGATGGCACCCTCCGCCGAAGCATCTGCCGTGGTTCGGCGCGGTCCTGCCTGGCCGCGAGCTCGGGGTCGTCCGACCGAACGTGCTCGAAGAAGACGTACGAACCGCCCGGCTTCAGGACGCGCTTGATGTCCGCCAGCGCAGCCGCTTGATCTTGCACCGTGCACAACACCGCCGTCCCGACCACGGTGTCGACGGTGGCGTCGGCGAAGGGGAGGGCGTCGGCCGACGCCAGTTCGACAGTGACGCCGGGCGTCTTCCTGGCCGACCTGCTGGCTCGTTTGAGCATGTAGGGGTCCGGCTCCGTGGCCGTGACCTCCACTCCTGGAGGGTAGTGCCGGAAGTTCGGGCCGGCTCCGGCGCCGATCTCCACAACCTTCCCATGAACCGACTGCAGGAGCTCATGGCGCACCTTCGCCATGCCCGCCCGGTCGCCGAACCAGACGATGAACGGTTCGAAGAACGCGACGATCGGATGTCGCGGGACCATGCCCGCCAGCCTATCCGGACGAGAGCCACGAGCGGACGCCTCCTCTCGCCCCGTAGCGACCCTTGTTGGACGCCGTCGGCATGCGCCATCATTCGGGTCGTGGCATCGACGAACGAGGACACCCGCGACCTCGGGAACGACCGATCCGAGGAAACCTCCCTCGCGGTCATTCTGTTCGAGGACATCGAACGCTCGACTGCGCTGAAGCGGGC
>JBKPGU010000212.1:0-12124 GCA_046729535.1 Actinomycetota bacterium | reverse complement strand
CCCTGTGGAAGGGACATCCGCTGGGAAGGCCGGTGTTGGGGACGAGGGAAACGATCACTTCCGTCTCCCGGGACCAGATCAAGCGGTTCTACGACCGCCTGTACGAGCCGCGACACTTCGTGATCGCAGCCGCCGGCAACCTGCGGCACGAGGACCTGTGCGGCTTGTTCGAACAGCACATGGAGACCGGGCCGAAGCGCTCGGAGAGCCTCACACCCAAGGTCCGCACCGGAGGTGACGTGCCGTCCCCGACGCCCGGGACGCTGGTCAAGCACCGCAGCACGGAGCAGGCCCACATCACGATCGGGACCAGCGCCTACTCGCGCCGGGACCCTGAGCGGTTCGCGTTCGGGGTGGTGAATTCCGCACTGGGCGGCGGGATGTCCTCGCGGTTGTTCCAGGAAGTCCGTGAGAAGCGCGGCCTGGTGTACTCGATCTACAGCTACCACTCGATGTTCGCTGAGACCGGGCTGTTCGCCGTGTACGCCGGAACCACGCCGACACGGGCCCACGACGTCCTGGGCATCATCAAGCGGGAGATGGAGGACATCGCCTCGAACGGCATCACCAACGAGGAGCTCGCGAGGGCCAAAGGGCACCTCAAGGGATCCCTGGTGCTGTCCCTGGAGGACACCAGCGGGAGGATGTCCCGGATCGGGCGGTCGGAGATCAGCCAGGGCGAGATCCTGTCGGTCGACGAGGTGCTGGCCCGGACGAACGCGGTCACCGCCGAGGACGCGCGGCGGGTGGCACGCACGGTGCTCGGCCTGCCGATGGCCCTCGCGGTCATCGGCCCCTTCGAGGAGAAGGACTTCGCCGGGATGGGTGGTGAGCTCAGCGTGCCCGGTGACACTTCCGTGAGTACCGCCGCGCACGCTGCCGGAACGCCGTGATCCGGGTCGGCGTGCTGGGGGCCGCCGGTCGGATGGGACGGCTGGTGTCCCAGGCCATCTCCGAGGACCCCGATCTGGCCCTGGTGGCCGCGATCAATCCCTCGTTCGAGGGGGAGCACCTCGGCACGATGATCGGGCACCCGGAGATCGAGGTCCGGATCTCGCAGGAGATCGAGACGCTGCTCCAGGCGGAGACCGAGGTGGCCGTCGACTTCACCACCCCCCAGGCTGTGATGGACAACATCCGGTGGGCCATCGAGCACGCCATGCACATCGTGGTTGGGACGACGGGCATCGGCCCGAAGGAGGTGGCCGAGATCGAACGGCTCATCGAGGACGAGGGGCACGAGTCGAACGTCATCGTGGCCCCGAACTTCGCGGTCGGGGCGGTCCTGTTGCAACGGTTCGCCGCCCTTGCCGCTCGGCACTTCCCGGCGGCGGAGATCATCGAGCTCCATCACGAGGGGAAGCTCGACGCCCCGTCCGGAACGGCGCTGGCCACCGCGGAACGAATGGCGAAAGCCCGGGAGGAGTCCTGGAAGGGTCCAGACAAGGAGACGGTGCCGGGGGTCCGGGGCGGCGACGTCGAGGGCACCCGCATCCACTCGGTCCGGCTCCCCGGTCTGGTGGCCCACCAGGAGGTCATCTTCGGCGGCCTGGGCCAGACGCTCACCATCCGGCACGACGCCCCCCAGCGCCTCTCGTACATGCCGGGTGTGTTGCTGGCCATCAAGTCGGTCATCGGCCGGCCCGGGCTGACCGTGGGCCTCGAACCCCTGCTCGGCCTGCCGGAGGCCAGCCTGTAGTGGTGTACCGCCTGGCCGCGGTCTACGCGCATCCAGACGACGACACGTTCGGCGTCGGCGGGATCCTGGCGAAACAAGGCCCGGACATCGACTACACGCTGATCGTGGCGACCAGCGGCGAGGCCGGGATGATCGCAGATCCCTCCCTCGCTACTCAGGAGAACCTCGCCACCGTACGCGAGGCAGAGGAGCGGGAGGCGCTCCGAGAGCTGGGCGTGCCGAACGCCACCGTGCACTTCCTTCGGTACCCCGACGGCGCACTGAAGGAGGCTCTCCGGGATGAGCTGGTCCGGCGCGTTGCCGGACACCTCGCCGAGGCTCACCCCCACGTCGTGGTGACGTTCGGCCCGGAGGGTATCACCCGCCACGACGATCACGTCGCCATCGGACAAGCGGCGACCGAAGCCTTCCATCAGGCTCGGAACGAGTCTGGGGAGGGAGCGTTCGCCCGCCTGTTCTACAACGCGGTTCCCCAGTCCGAGCTCGATGCATTCTGGGAGGCGGTCCGGGCCGAAGGGCTGGACATGGGTGACCCCGAGGATCCGTTCATGCCGCGGGGCGTGCCCGACCACACGGTCAGGGCGAGCTTCGACGGGCGCGACGTCTGGGAGACCAAGCTGCGGGCGCTGCGGGCCCACAGGACGCAGGCCAGCGAGCTGACGTCGATCCCGCCGACCATCCAGAAGGAGTTCCTAGCCGCGGAGAGCTTCGTGCAGGCCTGGCCGCCCGTGACGGACCCGGACGGACCGCGCCTGTCGAGCCTGTTCGAGGGCTTGGACCAGTGAACCGGACCCGGAGTGGGAGAACCTAGACCCGCATGGAAACGCCCTGGTCCTGCTTGTGCGTCGAGTCGCCCTTGCCATAGTTCCAGGCCAGCATCGTCTTCGGGACCACCTTGAACACCACCCGGTCATCCTCCTTCATCGCGGAGGTGAGCCACCTCTTCGCCGCAGCTTCGCCGTACCGCGAGGAGATGGCGAACAGCAGCACCTCGTCCTTCCCCACGACCTCAGCCTGGCCCCGAGCGACCACGGCCCGGTACGGGCGGTCGTCGGACGCGACCGAGATCGCCACATGGGGGTCGCGCACGAGGTCCGAACCCGTGTGCCGATGCCCCAGGCGCGTGGTGAACCAAAACGCGCCGTCCCGCCACAGGTACCACAGGGGCCGGACCCGGGGTTGACCCTGCTCGTCGATCGTCGAGAAATGGGCCAGGCGCTCGTCGGCCAAGAACTGTTCGATCTCATCCTGCGTCATCGGCACGGCGTTCCCCTCTCGTCCTGGCTTCGGCTCATTTCACCGAGGACTGCTCGACGAACAGAAGGCCGAACGCGGCGGCGAACTCCTTCAGGTCCTCGGTGCTCCTGGCGGCCACCTCGCTCTGCATGTCGGCCTTGAACCCGTCGCGGTCGTCCCACGTCAACTCGGCCACGCCGTCGTAGGGAGCTTCCTGCCCCTCGGGAACCCGCGTGACGAGGTTCACCGTGTAGCCCGTCAGGTGCTCGTAGCCGTCGCGGGCGATCGGGGCGTGCTCCTCGAGCCATCGCTTCCCGAAGTCCTCGGCGGACGTGTCGTCTTTCTTGCGGATCCAGATGTGCACCCGGACCATGACGCCCTCCTTGTGTTCGTGCGGTTGGGGAGGATGCTAGTCGAGGCGAAGTCGCGGGCGATCTTCTTCGACGTGGGAAAGGCGCCTGATTGACGAGACCCGCCTGCGGGGCGCATGGGCGGACGCCCTCGGCATCCCGTGGTTCTTGAAGCGCGGTCCGTGGGCGTACCTGCACGCGCATGACGTCGCTTCGAGGCGCCCGGACGTGAAGATCGATTCCCTCGACGAGCTCTCCGCTGCGCTTCCCGCCTCGTAGCCTGAGGTGGTGCCCCGCGCCGCTCCCGTCCTTGCCACGATCCTCCTTGCTGCCTGTACGATCGGCGGTCAGGCTCCGTCCCTGCCCACATCGCTGCCCCCCTCCTCTTCCAGCCCATCGGTGACGCAGCACCCTTCAGCGAGCCCGTCGCCTGCGCTTTCCTGCGGCGAGCGCACCTTCCGGGCGCTGTCGGAGGAGCAGCGGGTAGGCCAGCTGTTCATTGTCGGCCTTCGCAACGATCAGCTCGGATCGGCGGAGGTCGCCGGCATACGCAAATACCTCTTCGGCTCGGTCTCGTTCATCAAGACGACGAACGCCGGCGTGGCCGGTGTTCGAGCGATCACCGACGCAGTCCAGGCGCTGGCCACCAGGGCAACGACGGACAGGGTCGGTTTCTACGTGGCGGCCAACCAAGAGGGAGGGACGATCCAGGCCCTCCGCGGCCCCGGCTTCTCGAGCATCCCCTCTGCCGTCGACCAGGGGTCGATGCCCCCGGCGACGCTGCGGGCGAAGGCCGGCACCTGGGCGAGGGAGCTCCTCGCTGCCGGGGTGAACCTGAACTTCGCGCCGGTGATGGACGTCGTCCCGCCGGGCACCGACGACCAGAACCAGCCCATCGGCGTGCTCCAGCGTGAGTTCGGCCACGACGTCCGAACGGTGAGCGCCCACGGCTTGGCGTTCCTGCGGGGGATGGAACGAGCCGGCGTGACCACCAGCGCGAAGCACTTCCCCGGCCTGGGACGGGTCGAGGGGAACACCGACTTCACCGCCAACGTCGTCGACAACGCCACCACACCGGACGACCCATATCTGCAGACGTTCCGTGCCGCCGTCAACGCCCGCGTTCCCTTCGTGATGGTGGCGCTGGCGTCCTACACGAAGATCGACCCGGACCAGCCCGCCGTGTTCTCCCCGATGGTGATGGATCTGTTGCGGAACGAGATGGGGTTCGACGGCGTGATCGTCTCCGACGACATCGGCGCGGCGGTAGCCATCTCGAGCATCCCGCCAGGGAAGCGGGCCATCGATTTCCTCGAAGCCGGCGGCGACATGATCATCTCGAAGTTCGTCCAGCCGGCAAACCGCATGGCAGCCGCCGTGCTCTCTCGCGTGGAAACCGATCCGGCGTTCCGCGCCCACGTCGACGAGGCCGTGATGCGGATCCTCGAGGCCAAGGACGCCTCAGGCCTCCTACCGTGCTCCGACTGAACGCCCGACGGAGTCGGGATCATGGAACCGCCGGGAGCGTTCTGGTCAGCGCTCGCGGCTGAGGGCTTCGTCGCCGCCGGCCTGCCACCTGGCAAGGACGAACAGTAGGTCGGACAGTCGATTCAGATAGCGCAACGCCTCCGGGTTCGCTTCGCGGCCGCCGTCCCTCAGCTCCACCGTTCGGCGCTCGGCCCGGCGGACTGTGGTCCGGGCAACGTCCAACGCGGCAGAAACCGGGTTCGCCCCGGGGACGATGAACTCCTGGGGGAGGGGATGGACCTCCACCATGTCGTCGATGGACTCCTCCAGCCGGGCCACCATGTCCTCGGTGGCCAGTGAGACCCCCGGCTTCAGCTTCTTGCGGTCGTCCGGGTTCGTTGCGAGGTCGGCCCCCACCACGAACAGCTCGCGCTGGAGGCGAAGGATCAGCTCGTTCACGTAGGGGTCGCCGGCCAAGGCGCGAACCATTCCAAGCGCCGCAACCGCTTCGTCCACGCTGCCGTACGCCTCGGTGGCCGGGTCGGCCTTCGAGACCCGGCCGCCGTACAACAGGCCCGTGGTGCCGTCGTCGCCCTTCTTGGTGTAGATCCGCACCGTAGGGCCAAGGATAGTCGGGCTCAGCGGAAGCCCCTCACCGAGCTTCCGTGCCATGAGCCGTTTCGGGAGCTAGGCTGGCGCCTCCGATGTCTGCAAGCCCCACCAGCGATCCCCGGCTGGTCTTCCTCGGCGGTGTGGGCGAGGTCGGCCGGAACATGGCCGCCCTCGAGCTGGAGGGCCGCATCCTCCTGATCGATGCCGGCCTGTCGTTCCCGGAGAGCGACATGCCCGGCATCGACCTTGTGCTCCCCGACTTCCAGTACCTCCGGGACAACGGGGATCGGTTCCATGCCGTGGTCCTCACCCACGGCCACGAGGACCACGTCGGGTCGCTTCCGTATCTGCTTCGCGAATTCTCGTTCCCGATCTACGCGACGAAGCTCACCCTCGCCCTGATCGAAGGCAAGCTGGAGGAGCACGGCGTCCGGGAGCGGGCCGAGTTCCACGAGGTGACCCCGGGCCAAGAGGTCACCACTGGTCCCTTCACCTTCCGGTACCACCGGGTCTCCCATTCGATCCCCGACGGCTGCGCCATCGCCTTCGACCTCCCCTCGGGCATCCTGTTGCACTCGGGGGACTTCAAGCTCGATCCCACGCCGATCGACGGTCTGGTGACCGACCTCCAGGGGATCGGGGCCGAGGCGGCCAAGGGCGTGCAGGTGTTCCTGGCCGACAGCACGAACGCCGAGGATCTGGGAACCGCCGGCAGCGAGCGCACGGTCGGCCCGGTCCTGTTCGACATCATGCGCGACGCCCCGCGGCTGGTGGTCGTGGCGTGCTTCGCCAGCCATATCCACAGGATCCAGCAGGTGGCGAACGCGGCGCGGCGGTCGGGACGGAAGGTGGCGTTCCTGGGCCGAAGCATGCATCAGAGCGTGAGCGCCGCCCGGGCCAACGGTTATCTCGACGTCCCCGAAGACGCCATCGTCCTCATCGAGGCGGTCGAGGAGATGGACCCCCGCGAGGTCGTGGTGTGCTGCACCGGCTCGCAAGGGGAGCCGCTGTCCGCCCTCTCGCTGATGGCAGCCCACGAGCACAAATGGGTCCGGCTCGAGCCCGACGATCGGGTCGTGCTGTCCTCGTCGGTGATCCCCGGAAACGAGACCTCGATCCACCGGACCATCGACGGGCTGTATCGAACCGGCGCCGACGTGTTCCACGTTCCGATGGACCACGTGCACGTGTCCGGGCACGCCGCGTCCGAGGAGCTGAAGTTCATGCTGAACCTCGTCCGTCCCCGGTGGTTCATCCCGGTCCACGGCGAGCTGCGCCACCTGGCCCATCACGCCCGGCTGGCCCGTGAGGTCGGCATCCCACACGACCGCATCCTCATCGTGGAAGATGGGGACAGCATCGAGATCGGCCAGGAGGTGCGGAAGGGTCAGCGGGTCCCCTCCGGGATGACGTTCGTCGACGGTCTGGGGATCGGGGACGTCGGAGAGGTCGTCCTGCGTGACCGACGGAAGCTGGCCGGGGACGGGATCGTGGTCGTGGTGGTGACGGTGGACAAGCGATCCGGGGAGCTGTTGGCAGGTCCCGACGTGATCAACCGAGGGTTCGTGTTCGAGGACGCCTCCGAGGAGCTGCTGGACGAAGCAAGGGACCGCACCGTTCGGTCCTTGGAGGAAAGCGCACGCGAAGCGGTGAGCGACCCGAACGTGCTGTCCCAGAACATCAGGACGGCGCTCCGGAGATTCTTCATGGAGACGACGAAGCGAAAGCCGGTGATCGTCCCGGTGATCATGGAGGTCTGATCGTGGCGGCGACGAGCTCGAAGTCCAAGGCCAAAGGACGACCTGCGGGTCGCCGGGCCTCATCGCGCCCGGCGCCGCGAGGAGCTCGCACCCGGGCCGGCGCGGCGCGGATCCAACGCGCCGGGGCCAAGGTTGCCCGACACCTCTCGCCCCGCGCCGCCGACGCCGTCGGCATCGGCCTGCTCATCCTGGGGATCCTCTCGATGTTCGCCTTGTGGTTCGACATGGGCGGGCCGTTCGCCGCGCTCCTGCAGGTGACCGCCCTCGGCATGTTCGGCGTGGTCGGGTACGCCCTCCCGGCCATCGCCTTCTACTGGGCCGTGGTCCTGGTTCGCGGGACGGCCGTGGCGGATCGGGGCAGGATGCTGGTCGGGTTATGGATCCTGGCCCTCGGAGGGTTGGGGATCGCGTCGATCGCCGGCCACAACCCCAGCCTCGGGGCGGGCTACCGGCCGCTCAGCCGGGCCGGCGGGATGGTCGGAGCGCTGGTGGCCTGGCCGCTGGCCAAGGTGCTGTCGCCGTACGGCGCCGTGGCCGTCTGCCTGGGTCTGGTCGTCCTCGGCGGCCTGGTCTTCACGGCCACGCCACTGGCCGCCGTTGGCCGGGCATTGCGCCGGGCGTTCGTCAGGACGGACCGCGACGAAGACGTCACGAGCGCGACGGACGAGGAGGCGACCGAAACAGGCCGAGGCAAGCGCTCGGACGTCCGCCTGCACGTAGACGAAGGAGAGGCGATCGTCGAGATCGCGCCCGGTATGTCCCTCCCTGATGCCGAGACGCTCTCCGCCCCCAAGCGGGTCGCCTCGCCCCCGAACCGAGGCGGCTACAAGCTTCCTCCGCTGGATCTGCTCCGCCGGGCTCCGGCCACCACCGCCGACTCCCGCGATGCCGAGCACACCAAGGCCGCGCTGGAGCGGACGTTCCACAACTTCGGTGTGCCCGCGCGGGTCGTCGCCTCCCACCGCGGGCCGACCGTCACCATGTACGAGGTGGAGGTCGAGGCAGGGACCAAGGTCAACCGCGTGCTGTCGCTGGGGGACGACATCGCATACGCCCTGGCGACGCCGGACGTTCGGATCATCGCCCCCATCCCTGGCAAGTCCGCCATCGGGGTCGAGGTCCCGAACAAGGTCCGTGATTTCGTCATGCTCGGCGACGTCTTGGAGTCGAAGGCCGCCCGCGAGGCGACCAGGCCCCTGTACGTCGCCCTCGGAAAGGACGTCCACGGCCGGGCAATCCTGGTCAACCTCGCGGAGATGCCCCACGTCCTGATCGCCGGAGCAACCGGCGCCGGGAAGTCTTCGCTGATCAACACGTTCGTCTCATCGGTCCTCATGCGGACCTCGCCGGACGACGTGAAGCTGGTGCTGATCGACCCGAAGCGGGTCGAGCTCTCGCATTTCGCCGACCTGCCCCACTTGCTGTCGCCCGTGATCGTCCATCCGAAGCGAGCGGCCGAGGCGCTGGCCTGGGTCGTCCGGGAGATGGAGCTGCGCTACGAGTCGCTCGCCACAGTGGGGATGCGAGACATCGAGACGTACAACCGGGGGTTCGACGAGAGCGCGCTGCGGATCCCGCCGGGGCAGGACGAGAACTTCGGACGCCTGTCCTACATCCTGGTGGTCATCGACGAGCTGGCGGACCTGATGATGATCGCTCCCCGGGACGTCGAGGACGCCATCTGCCGGATCGCCCAGATGGCCCGAGCCGTCGGGATCCACCTGGTGGTGGCCACGCAGCGGCCGAGCGTGGACGTCGTGACGGGCCTGATCAAGGCGAACATCCCGTCACGCATCGCGTTCATGACCGCTTCCCAGGCCGACTCACGGGTCATCCTGGACGTGGGAGGCGCGGAGAAGCTGGTCGGCCACGGCGACATGCTCTTCCAGCCGGCCAACGTGTCGAAGGCCATCCGCATCCAGGGTGCCTGGGTGACGGAGAAGGAGATCGAGGCCGTCAGCCAGTGGTGCCGCGACCAGCGAGAGCCGGAGTTCGTGGCCAACGTTGAGGGACTGGGCCGTCCCCCCACGGAGGACGACGAGGCTGGCGACGACGACGAGCTCCTGGAGCAGGCCGCCGAGCTGGTCATCCGTTCCCAGCTCGGTTCGACCTCGATGCTCCAGCGCAAGCTCAAGGTGGGGTTCGCCAGGGCCGGCCGCCTGATGGACCTCATGGAGGAGCGGGGGATCGTGGGACCGAGCGTCGGCTCTAAGGCCCGAGACGTCCTCATGACGTGGGAGGAGTGGCAGGAAGGGAAGCGCCGCTCCGCCCCCACACCCGGAGGTCTCGGCTAGACCTTCCGTGCCGTATAAGCAAGGGAGCGAACCCGAAGGCTCGCTCCCTCGGTCACTCCGCTCTTCCGATGGACCTTGCGGCCCCCCGGCCTTGCTTCGTGACTCGCGGAAGATAAGCGAACCCTCGCCGCGGTGTCCAGTCCGACCCCCGCTCGGCGCCAAGAAAGAGTGACAAAAGCGGATCGTCGGGTTCGCGCGGCGCTCCCACTGTGGCCGTGGAGTGGGGTCCTCGCATAACATCGTCGGCGTTCGTGCAGGTTGGGGAGCAAGTGCAAGAGACCGGCATCGGTCCGGCGCTGCGGAAGGCCAGGCTCCTCCGAGGGAAGTCCCTGGAGGAGGCGAGCCGCGAGACGCACATCCGGGCCGACTACCTGCGCGCGCTCGAGCGGGAGCGGTTCGACGCGCTCCTCGGCGACGTCTACGTGAGGGGATTCCTCCGGTCGTACTCCGCGTATCTGGGGCTGGATCCCACCAAGGTCCTGACCGTGTACAACCGGCACTTCGGCCCGGCCCGCACGATGCTGCCGGATCCTCCCCCCACGCCGAAGCGCGGAGGCAACGTCCCTCACCCGCACCTCCCCGGTTCGGTGACCCGCCATCCCAGCTGGGCGTTCATGATCGGCGTGGCCCTGCTGATCCTGTCCGTGTTCGGCGCGGTCGGGCTGCTCTCGAGGGGGAAGACCGCGCCCCCGGTCCAGACGGGACACGCGCTGGGGTCCATCCCCGCGCTGCCGCCCACGGTCACGGTTGCGCTCCTGGCGTACTCGCCCGTGGAGGCCACGGTCCTGGCCGACGGCCGGATCGCGTTCCGGGGGATGCTCCGTGAGTCGGAGGCCCGCTCCTTCGAGGCGAACAGCCGCATCGACCTGGAGCTGGCCACCGGGGGGACCACCGTGATCACCGTCAACGGCCATCCGATCGGCAAGCCGGGATCGGCGAGCGGATCATACGCGGCGTCGTTCGGCCCACAGGACTTCGGGGGGACGGTATCGCCCGAGAAGAGCCCCTGACTCCATTCGGGCTCGGCTGGCCCAACATCGTCTCGGTGTTGCGGGTCCTCTTGGCGCCCTTCCTGGTGGTCCTGATCCTGGCCGAGGACCGAACCGCCTCCTACGTCGCGGCGGCCATCTTCGTGGTGGGGGCGGCCACCGATGGGCTCGACGGCTACCTTGCCCGGCGGCACGCCTCGGTCACCCGGACCGGGCAGTGGCTCGATCCTCTGGCCGACAAGATCCTGGTTGCGGCGGCGGTCCTCACGCTGACGGCCCTGGGCGAATTCCCCGCCTGGGCCGCGGTCCTCATCGTGGTCCGGGAAGTAGGTGTGTCGATCCTTCGCGCGTATCTCGGCCTCCGAGGCATCGCCATGCCGGCCACCAAGGCGGCCAAGGCGAAGACCACCTTGCAGCTGATCGCCATCACCCTGTACATCCTGCCCCTGGGGGGCGGAGCCGACGGCGTGAAATTGGGGTTCCTGATCGCCGCCGTCGTGATGACGGTGGCCACCGGGCTCAGCTATGCGCTGGAGGCGGGTTCGCGCATTCGAGGGGATGCCCCCGCTCCCCATGACGGAACCCCGCGGTGAAGCGGGGATACTTCCGAACCTCATGAGGGCGGAGATCATCGGGGTCGGCACGGAGATCCTCTTGGGCCAGATCTCGAACAGCAACGCCCAGTGGATCTCGGAGCGCCTGGCCGAGATCGGGATCGACGTCCTCCATCACCAAGCGGTGGGGGACAACGAGGGCCGAATCCGGGACGCGTTCCGCCAGGCCCTCTCGCGGTCCGATGTGGTGATCGCGACCGGGGGCCTGGGCCCGACCCAGGACGACGTCACCCGGGAGGGCCTGGCCGCCGCGCTCGGCGTTCGGCTCCGGCGCCTGCCCGAGATCGAGGAGTTCCTGCGACAGAAGTTCGACCGGTTGAGGCGTTCGATGGCCGAATCGAACCTCCGGCAGGCCGACGTTCCCGAAGGGGCGCGATACATCATGCCGGACAGGGGCACGGCGCCCGGTTTGATCTGCGAGTCGGGGGGCAAGCGCGTCTACGTGGTCCCTGGGGTTCCGGCGGAGATGAAAGAGATGATGACGAACACCATCCTGCCCGAGATGGGGGACCTGGCCGGTCCGGCCGCGCTGGTGTCGCGGATCATCAAGGTCACGGGGATCGCCGAGTCGAAGGTGGCCGAACTCCTCGACGACCTGTTCCGTGCTTCCTCCAACCCCTCGATCGCCTTCCTGGCCTCTTCCGGAGAGGTGAAGGTGCGGGTCACGGCCAAGGCCGCCAGCCGCGAGGAGGCCGAGGAGTTGATCCGACCGATGGCGGAGGAGGTGGTCCGCCGGCTGGGCTCGCACGTGTTCACCACCAACGACGAGGAGCTGGAGCAGGTGGCCGGGGGCCTCCTGAAGGCAACCCGAAGAACGGTGGCGGCGGCCGAGTCGCTGACTGGGGGAAGCCTGGCCGTTCGACTGTCGGCTGCCCCCGGCTCGTCACAGTTCTTCAAGGGTTCCGCCGTCTGCTACACGGCCGAGGCCAAGCGGGACGTCCTGAGCGTGTCGAAGGAGACCCTCGAGGGACCAGGCGTCGTCAGCGAGGAGTGTGCCAGGGAGATGGCCGAGGGCGCTCGCCGCATCTTCGATGCCGACATCGGGGTGGCCCTGACCGGCGTGGCCGGCCCGGAGCGGCACGACGACAAGCCGGTGGGAACGG
>JBKPGU010000211.1:0-13684 GCA_046729535.1 Actinomycetota bacterium | reverse complement strand
CGGCAGGGCTCGACCGGCCGCAAGATCCTGGTTGACATGTCCAAACCACTTCGGGCGGTTGAAGGCGTCCTGGTCCACTGGTAGCCGCTAGGAGGTGAGGGCCGTGGCTTCGGCCAACTGCTCGTCCACCTCCTCGACCAGCGGCCCAGCGCCGAGCCCCGCCCAGATTTCGCGGGCCGCCGTGAGTTGTTCGGTCGCCTCGCCGGCCCGTCCGAGTGCCACCAGGCACCGTCCGGCCCCGAGGACCGCGTAGGCATTCTCGACGACGCAATGGAACCCTTCCCATCGTTGCGCCACGTCCCGGTAGAGCGGAAGGGCCTCTTCGGGCTCGCCGCGCGCTTCCAGGAGGATCGCCCGGCCCGTCATGTTCGCGAGCTCCCACAGGGGGAGCGTCCCTCTGCTCCGTGCGAGGAGTGAAGCTGCCCTCTCGATGTCTCCCACCGCGACGAGCACCCTGGCAGCGTCCAGAAGGACTTTCGGCCAGACGGACTCGCCCATCTCGGCGTCCAGCTCGTCCAGCAATCTCACGGCCTGCTCCGAATGCCCTCGGAAGCGCTCGATCAGGGCCGCGATGGGGAGGGCGGACCACAGAACCTGGGCGTCATGGATCTCCCGAGCCCGGGGGAGGAATCGCTCCGACAAGGCCGCCGCCTCTTCGATCCGGCCGCGGAGAGCGAGGACATATGCCTTCCAGGTCTCGGCCATCACCGTGATCTGACTGCCTTCCCCACCATGCCGGTCCTGTTCGACGATCTCGTCCTCCGCCTCGATCAACTCGTCCCAGCGCCCGAGGTCGAACAGGCGAAACGAGGCCTCCGTTCGTGCCCACAGGGCATCCCAGGCCATCCCGCGGCTCTGACAGAACTCGATGACCTCGCGGTAGAGCTCAAAGCTGTGGAGGGGTCCTTCCAGCTCGGTGATCCAGTCGGCCAGATTGTCGTAGGCGACCGCGGTGGCGTGGGGGCGGCCCAGCTCCTGGTTCCGGCGGAGGCTATCTCGGAGGTCGTCATACCCGCCGATGTCCTCCTGCTGTAGCCGGATCATCCCTCGGAACTGCAGGGTCCTGGCCACGGCCGATGGGATGTTCAGCTCCCGGCCCAGGGAGAGCGCCTTCTCCGCCCATCTCAGGGTCTCCTGGACCTCCCCAGCGATGGCCAGATTGCTCGTCAGCGCGGCATAGGCGTTCGCCAGTTCCTCTCCGGGCGGTTCCCTCTCCAGAAGGGCGATCGCCTCGACGTTGACTTCTCGTGCGCGAGACGTGTCGCCCTTCGCCCACAGGAGCCGCGATCGCTTGACCATCGCATCACCCGCCTGGAGCATCTCGCCCCTACCGATGAGCTCCTCGACCGCTTCGACGTACAGCGGGTCGGCCTCATCTGCGCTCGAACGACCCGATACGAACGCCGCCTCGGCAAGCCCGACCAGGGTGGGACCACGATCGGGGTGACCGGGCGGCATCATCTCCAGGGCTCGCCGATAGTACGACTGGGCCTTGGCCAGATCGAGTTTGGACGAGCGGTCACCGGCCAGTATCAGGAACCGCCTGGTGGCCTCGACAAGGTCTTCGACCTCGCCGTTCCCTTGAGAGGCCCGGGACAGCGCCAAGGCCTCGCCGTAGTGGTAGGCCAGGAGCTCGGCGTGATCCTCGACCCGCTCGCCGGCGATCTCCTCGATCCATGAGGCCGCGGCCCGATGTTTCCCCGCCCTGGCCGCTCGGGGGATCTGCGAGTACGCGACGTCCCGAACCAGGAGATGCCAAAAGGAGTACTCGAGTTGGTCCTTCACCGAGGCTCGCCTGGCCGGGCGAACCAGCTCGTTGCGCGCCAGCTCGTGAAGGGCTTCCCGAACCGGGGCCTCCTCGATGCCGCCCATCGAGGCGAGGGCGCCGGTCCAGAAGACCTTGCCCACCACCGAGGCGTCGTGAAGGAGCGCTTTCCGTTCAGGTGCCAGTGTATCGAGGCGGGCGGCGATCAGGGCCTGCACGCTGTCCGGGACCGGTATGGCCTGCCCCTCGGCGATGGTCCACGCCCGACCGTGGCGCTCGAGGATTCCCCGATCGGTGAGCATCCGAACGAACTCCTCCGCGTACAGTGGATTGCCGCCCGACCGCTCCAACAGGGTCGCTTGGGTCTCGGCCGGCAGGACGGCCTGCTCCAGGAGTGCCGAGATCAGTCTTGCCGTGTCGTCCTCGGTCAGCGGAGCGAGCGAGATCGTCGTCGAGTTCCGCTTGCCCCCGCCCCATCCGGGGTGGCGTTCGTACAACTCGGGTCGGGCCGTGCACACCACCATCAAGGGGACGACGTTCGACCAGTCCACCAAGTGATCGATGAAATCGAGCATGGCCCGGTCGGCCCAGTGGAGGTCCTCGAAGATGAGGATGAGTGGCCGGAATGCGGCGACCGCCTCCAGGAACCGCTGCCAGGCGGTGAAGGCCTCCTGCTGTTCGGCCGCTCCGACCTCCTCCGACCCACGGAGGCCGACCAGGGGGGCCAGCCTTGCCCGCAGCCACTCTCGTTCGTCGGTCTCCTCGAGGTGGCTCTCGATCGCCGCTTCCAGCCGGTCGTTGGCGGCCGAGGGGTCGTCGGACTCGAGGATGCCGCAGTGCGCCTTCACGATCTCGCCGAGCGCCCAGAACGTGATGCCCTCGCCGAACGGAAGGCACCGGCCCTGCCGCCAATAGACGATCTCGGGCTGATCGTCGACGAACGTTCGGAACTCGGCCAGAAGTCGCGTCTTGCCGACGCCGGGCTCCCCGGTCACGGTGACGAGCTGGATGGACGAATCCCGAAGCGTGCGGGCGTAGGTCTGCTTGAGGAGGGCCAGGTCGTCGTCCCGGCCAATGAAGGGCGTGGGCTTGTCCTGGTCCACATCAACGCCGAACCGGCTCCGGGCCGACTTGGCGAGCCAGATGGCGAGCGGTTCGGCCTTGCCCTTCACCTGCACGGGCTCGAGCTGTTCGTAGTCGAACATGTCGCGGGTCGCCCGGTGGGTTGCCTCGCCGACGGCGATGCCGCCCACCGGTGCCACACCCTGAAGGCGCGACGCGGTGTTCACCACGTCACCGGTGACGATGCCCTCGCCCTGCTCGGGACGCGCCCCGAGCGCCACGACGGCTTCCCCGGTGTTGATGCCCACCCGAACGGCCAGCTCCAACCCGGCATGGTCCTGGTTCAGCTCGCCGAGGGCGTCGGTGATCCGAAGGGCCGCGCGGACGGCTCGTTCGGCGTCGTCCTCGTGGGCCGCCGGCGCGCCGAACACGGCCATGACCGCATCGCCGATGAACTTGTCGACAGTTCCGCCGAACCGCTCGATCTCCCTGCGGAGCAGGGCGTGATAGGGACGTAGCGCTGCCCGAACGTCCTCGGGATCGGCACGGTCCGACCTGGCGGTGAACCCGACCAGGTCGCAGAAGAGAACGGTGACGACCTTTCGCTCCTCGGCCTGGGCGGCGGGCGCGACGAGGGCTTGTCCACAGGCCAGGCAGAACCGCGCGCGAGCAGGGTTCTCCTCACCGCAATTGGGACATCGTCGCGTCCCGGGCCCCGACATTGAGGAGGAGTCTAGGGACTCAGCGATGGGCGACAAGGAGGTCCTTGCCGATGCGTTCCTCGGCACGGTACCGTCCGCCCATGGCATTCCCTCGCAGGCTGCTCGCCGAGGGGGAGGAGCTCATCATGGATCTCCGCCCCCACTGGATCGCGCTCGCCTTCCCGCTTGCGGAGACCGCCTTGTTGGTGGGAGCCGTGATCGCCGGCCTCGTCTACGTACCCGACTCATGGCCGACGTGGACCCGGTGGGCCATCGTCGGGGTCGGTGTGTTGCTCTTCCTCATCCACCCTCTCCGCTTGATCGTTGCCTGGGCTACTTCCCACTTCGTGGTCACGTCCGACCGCGTGATCCACCGCTCGGGATGGTTCGCCAAGCAGTCGATGGAGATCCCGCTGGAGAAGCTCAGCGACGTGAAGTTCAACCAGTCGGTAATCGAACGGATCATCGGGGCGGGGGACCTGATCCTGGAATCGTCCGGCGAATTCGGGCAAGAGGTGTTCGGAGACGTCAGGAATCCGGAACACGTCCAGAAGACGATCTACGAGATGAACGAGGCGAATCAGCGGCGGATGGCCGGCGCCGGCCCGGCCCCGTCGATGGCCGACGAGCTGGCGAAGCTCGACCGGCTGCGTGACGAGGGCGTGCTGAGCGAGGATGAATTCGAGGCCCAGAAAGCTCGCCTGCTGAAGCAATCGTGAGCCCGGCCGCCCAGGAGGCTGCCGACGAGATCACTCACCCCCTCCGGCTCGAGCAGTACCGAACCACCCTTCGAGACGGAACCCCCGTCCTGGTCCGTCCGATCAGGCCAGACGACAAGAACCTGATCCGCCAGGGGTTCGATCGGCTCTCCCCGGCTTCACGCTACCGGCGGTTCCTTGCGCCGATCGACGAGCTTTCGGACGCGGAGCTCAGATACCTGACGGAGATCGATTACGTCGATCACTTCGCCTGGGCCGCCGTGCGCGCGGACCTGCCGAACGAAGGGATGGGTGTCGCCCGGTACATCCGGTTGAAGGAGGAGCCCGAGGTGGCGGAGGCAGCGGTGACGGTGATCGACGAGTACCAGGAGAAGGGGCTCGGCACGTTGCTGCTGGCGTTGCTCGGAGCAGCCGCCCTGGGGGCAGGGATCCGGACGTTCCGGGCATACGTCCTGGAGGGCAACGTTCCGATGCGCGACCTCCTCGAGACCTTTGGAGCCCGGACGGAGTTCGACTCTCCCGGGGTGGTCCGGTTCGACGTCCCCCTCGACCCGAACCTCCTTCCCGAGTCGCCGGCGGGGAACGTGCTGCGCGCGGTGGCCCAGCACGTGGTGGGTCCGATCGCGTTCCCCAGCCCGAACTGACTCACCCTACTCGGCCCGGAACCGGTGGCCCTCAGGTCAACCGGTACGCGTCGCGCACATAGTCCTGGAGCATCCGCGTGGCACAGAACCTCGGCCCGATGGTCCTGATGGAGTCCTTGATGGACGCCACCCAACCGCGAGGGATCCCCTCGCCATCCCGGTCGTAGAACAGGGGCGTGACCTCCTTCTCTAGGAGGTCGTACAGCCGAGCTGCGTCGGCTGCGTCCTGGGCCTGTGGGTCCAGGGCTGGGTCGTTCTCGATCGCCCAGCCGTTCGACCCGTCGTACGCCTCCTCCCACCACCCGTCCAGCGAGCTGAGGTTGAGGACCCCGTTCAGGGCCGCTTTCATCCCGCTGGTCCCGCTGGCCTCCAAAGGCGCCCTCGGGAGGTTCAGCCAGACGTCACACCCCCACACGAGCCTCAGGGCTACGAACAGGTCGTAGTCCTCCAGGAACGCCACTCGCTCGGCGACGTGCGGTTCGAGCTTCATCGAGAAGACCGACCGAAGGACCTTCTTCGCCTCCTCGTCTTCCTGGTGTGCCTTGCCGGAGATGACGAGCTGGAACGGGTGCGGAGCCTCCAGCAGCTGCCGCGCCCGGTCGGGGTCGAGGACGAGCAGGTAGAGCCGCTTGTAGGCGGCCACCCTGCGGGCGAACCCCAACGTGATGATGTTCGGGTCGAACGCCTCGGCCGCCGCCTCCGCATAGTCGACGGGCTCCCCTCGGGCGAGGCGGTCGGACGCGCTCTTGTCGCGGACGTAGCTGACCAGCGAGGCGCGGAGCTCGCAGCGGACGCTCCAGAGCTCCTCGTCCGGGATGTCCTTGACCCCGGCCCACGTGGCGGGGTCGGCGGCGCGGGCGGTCCAACCTTCTCCCAGGTAGCGGTCCAACAGCGATCGCATGGACGGAGCCATCCACGTCGGGAGATGCACCCCGTTCGTGATGTGTCCGATGGGAACCGTCTCGGCGGGACGGCCTGGAAACAGTGGCTGCCACATCGAGCGGGCAACCTCCCCGTGGCGCCGGCTCACGCCGTTCGCTTGCCTGCTCACCCGGAGGCCGAGAACCGTGAGGCCGAACGCGTCGGCGGGATCTTCCGGCCGAGCCTGCCCCAGGGCCAGCACCTCGTCTTCGGTCGCTCCGAGTCCGTGGTTGTAGTCACCGAGGGCCTCGGCCACTTCGTCGGGGCTGTACGTCTCGTTGCCCACAGCAAGGGGCGTGTGGGTGGTGAAGATCGTTCGCTCCCGCGCCTCCGCCAGCGCTTCGGCGAGGGACGCGCCGGCCTCGACCCGTGGCCTTGTCAGCTCGAGCGCAGCCAGGGCGGCATGTCCCTCGTTGAGATGGAGGAGTCCGGGTTCGATCCCCATCGCCCGGAGCGCACGGACGGCTCCGATCCCCAGCAAGACGTACTGGGCAAGGCGGATCCTGCGGTCGCCGACGTAGACCCGGGAGGTGATCCACCGGTCGATGCGTGAGTTCTCGGGCCTCCTGGTGTCGAGGAGGTACAGCGGCACCCGCCCCACGTCCACTCGCCAGATCTGGGCCACCACCTCCCGACCCCTGAACGGAACGGTGATGGTGAGCGGATCCCCGTCGTCGCCGGTGACCAGGGCCATGGGCAGCCGGTCCGGGTCGGACTCGACCCAGTACTCGTGCTGCCACCCTGTTCGGTCGATCCGTTGGCGGAAGTTCCCCTCCCGATACAGCATCCCCACACCGATCATGGGGAGGGCCAGATCGGAGGCCTCCTTGAGGATGTCCCCGGCCAGCACGCCGAGTCCGCCGGAGTAGGCGGGGAGCGATGAGTGGATCCCGTACTCCGCACACAGGAAAACGGTCGACCGCTCAGGCGACCCCACGGAGAACGGCCGGTCGAGGTCCTGCTGCATCTCTTCGTACAGGGTCGTGGCCCGGGCCAGGAGGTCAGCGTTGCCCGCCGCCACCGAGAGGGGATGAACGGGCATCTCCAGCAGGAGCCGAACCGGGTTCCCTCGACGCACGACCCACCGGTACGGGTCGATGGCCTCGAACAGCTCGGGCCCGCCGGGCATCCACGACCACCGGTAGTTGAACGCGAGCTTGGCGAAGACATCCAGCTCCGCCGGGAGCCGGGCGGCCAATTCGTTCGTTCGGTGTTCGAGGTCGCCCTGGCCCGGCCACGTCATGGCCACGAGAGGATAGCGGGGGGGTGCAAGCCAGAGCGAAACGGACCGTGCCCGCGGCTACACTCATTCTCGTGGCGGAGGAGCCGACGACGGGCGCGAGCGAGGCAATCGCCGGATCGGTGGCGCGAGCGAAGCAGGGCGGCGCTCCGAAGTATCACGAGAAGCTCGCCCGACAGGGGAAGCTGTTCGTCCGAGACCGGCTGCGCCTCCTGCTCGACGACGAGGACACGTTCTCGGAAGAGGGCCTCCTGGTCAACGCGTTGGCTGGGGACCTTCCCGCCGACGGCGTGGTGACCGGCGTAGGCCAGGTTACGGGGCGGCCGGTCGCGGTGATGGCGAACGATCCCACCGTGAAGGCCGGGTCGTGGGGCCCGCACACCGTGGAGAAGATCATCCGCATCATCGAGCTGGCTCGTAAGCGAATGCTCCCCATCGTCTACCTGGTGGACTCGGCAGGCGCCCGCATCACCGACCAGGTCCTGATGTTCCCCGGCCGCCGGGGAGCAGGGAAGATCTTCTACAACCAGGTGCAGGCGTCGGGCCGCATCCCGCAGGTCTGTTGCCTGTTCGGCCCGTCGGCGGCGGGCGGTGCCTATATCCCCGCGTTTTGCGACGTGGTGTTCATGGTGGAGAAAAACGCCTCGATGTACCTGGGCTCCCCACGGATGGCCGAGGAGGTCATCGGAGAGAAGGTGACCCTGGAGGAGATGGGCGGGGCCAGGATGCACGCCGAGGTGAGCGGCTCGGGAGACCTGGTCGTTCCCGACGACAAGGCCGTAATCGAGGCTGCCCGGGCCTACCTGTCCTACTTCCCGTCGAACTTCCAGGAAGGCCCCCCCGTCGTCCAGGGACGGCCACCGGCATACAAGGGCTCCTTGGCCGGTCTGGTCCCGGAGGACGAATCGAAGGCGTTCGACATGTACGGGCTGGTGGCCGGCCTGGTCGACGAGGACTCCTTCTTCGAGATCAAGCCCGAGTTCGCCAAGGAGGTCATCACGGGCGTGGGACGCCTGGACGGCCGAGCGGTCGGCATCGCGGCGAACCAACCGATGCACAAGGGCGGCGTGCTGTTCGTCGACTCGTCGGACAAGGTGGCCAGGTTCGTGTGGCTGTGTGACGCCTTCAACATCCCCCTGGTGTTCCTGGCGGACGTCCCCGGGTTCATGATCGGGTCGCAGGTCGAACGCCAGGGGATCATCCGGCACGGCGCCAAGCTCATCACGGCCGTGTCCGAGGCCACGGTGCCGAAGTTCAGCGTCATCGTGCGCAAGGCGTACGGGGCGGGGCTGTACGCCATGGCCGGGCCCGGGTTCGAACCCGACGCCACCATCGCGTTGCCCACCGCGCGCATCGCCGTCATGGGACCGGAGCCGGCGGTGAACGCTGTGTACTTCAACAAGGTCCAGGCCATCGAGGACCCGGACGAGCGGGCGGCGTTCGTGACAGAGCGACGCCGGGAGTACGAAGAGGACATCGACCTGGTCCACCTGGCGTCTGAGAACGTGGTCGACGCGGTGGTCCAGCCGGATGACCTGCGGCCCGAGCTGATCAAGCGCCTGGGCCAGGTGGGAGCCAAGGACCGGACCTTCAGCGCCCGCCGCCACGGGGTCCCCCCGGTTTGAGCCGAGCGCCTGAGGACGCCGGCCTGGTCCGGCTCGGGGTGTCGGGTCACGTGGCCACCGTGACGCTGGCCAGGCCCGAGGCGATGAACGCCATCTCGGGACAGTTGGCCGACGAGCTGGCGGGAGCGCTCCTCCGCGCCGCTGCGGACCCGAACGCCTGGGTGGTCGTCCTTGGGGCTGAAGGGGAGAAGGCGTTCTGCGTGGGCGCGGACCTCAAGGAACGCAACCGGCTGGACGAGGCGGGATGGCTGCGCAATCGGATCCTGATCCGTTCGATGTTCGACACCCTTCGGGCCTTGCCCCAACCCACCATCGCCTCGGTGTTCGGGTTCGCCCTGGGGGGTGGGTTCGAACTGGCCCTGAACTGCGACCTGATCGTGGCGTCGGAGGACGCGATCTTCGGACTCCCGGAAGTGCGGGTGGGGATCCTGCCGGGAGGTGGGGGCACGCAGGTGCTGGCGAGGAAGATCGGCGTTGCTCGGGCGAAGGAGTTGGTCCTCACGGCGCGTCGCATCGGCGCACTTGAGGCGCTCGAGATGGGACTCGTCACGAGGGTCGTTGACCGAGAGAAGTTGCACGGGGCCACCATGGAGCTGGCCGAGGAGATCTGCCGCAACTCCCCGGTGGCCGTCCGCGAGGCCAAGCGCGCGATCGAGCGGGGATTCGATGTGCCCCTGGAGCAGGGTCTGGAATTGGAGGACCTCGCGTGGCGCCGTGCCGTCGCCTCCGAGGACCGACCCGAGGGCATCGCCGCCTTCAACGAGAAGCGCGATGCGCAGTGGAAGGGCCGGTGAGGCCAACCCTGCCCTCTCGGGTGACGATCCGCGAGGTGGGGCCCAGGGACGGTCTTCAATCGGAGGAGCCCATCTCGGTCCAGGATCGGGCCACGCTGATCTCCGACCTGTCCCGAACGGGGATCCGGAAGATCGAAGCCGTTTCGTTCGTGTCGCCGAAAGCCGTGCCTGCGATGGCCGATGCGGGGGAGGTGTGGGCGCGGGTCGAACGGCGCCCGGAGGTGGCGTACTCGGCCCTTGTGCCGAACGCCCGCGGCGCCGAGGCCGCCCTTCAGGCAGGAGGGTTCGCATCGCTCCAGGGATTCCTGGCCGCGTCCGATGGCTACAACCGGCACAACGTCGGCAAGTCCGTGAAGGAGTCGATCGAGGACATGCGGGCGGTGGCTCGGGTCACCGGCGAGGCAGGAGTTCCTCTCGAGTGTTCGATCTCGTCGGCGTTCGGCGACCCGTTCGAGGGCGATGTCTCGCCCCACGATGTGGTGGATGTGGCCGAGCAACTGGCGGAGGCTGGGATCGAGGGGATCTCGTTGGGGGACACCACGGGGATGGCCACCCCCACCCGTGTGTGGGAGGCGGTCGGACTCCTCCGCGACCGGTTGCCCGGCCTGAGGTTGAACCTCCACTTTCACGACTCGCGCGGGACGGCCATGGCGAACGTGCTGGCCGGGCTCGAGGCAGGATGCGAGGAGTTCGACGCCAGCGTGGGTGGGATAGGGGGTTCGCCCTTCGCCCTCTCGGCCGCGGGCAACGTGGCGACCGAGGACCTCACGCACATGCTGATGGACATGGGCATCGAGACTGGCGTCCACAGCGTCGAAGGCCTGATGGAGATCGCGGAGTGGCTGGAGGAAGCCTTGGGCCACCCGGTTCCCAGCCGCGTCCTTCGGGCCGGCCCCAGGTGGTCGGCGACCGCGCCATTGGAACGGAGCGACTGATGTTCCGGAGGATCCTCATCGCGAACCGCGGCGAGATCGCCGTCCGGATCGCCCGGACCTGCAAAGACCTGGGGATCGAAGTCGTGGCCGTTTATTCCGACGTGGATGCCAGGGCGCGCCACGTGGCCGTGGCCGACGAGGCCGTCCCGCTGCCGGGCGTCTCGCCCGTCGAGACCTATCTCAACGTCGGCGCCATCGTGGGGGCCGCTCGCCGGGCCGGTGCCGAGGCCATCCATCCGGGCTACGGCTTCCTGTCCGAGCGGGCCGACTTCGCCCTGGCGGTCCAGGAGGCCGGACTGGCCTGGATCGGACCTCCTCCTGAAGCACTCCTGGCATCGGGCGACAAGGTGCAGGCCCGGAGGCTGGCCGAGTCCGCCGGGGTCGCGCCCGTGCCCGGAACGCTGGAGCCCGTGCGGGGCGCGAAGGCGGTCGTGGACTTCGGGTCACGGTACGGCTATCCGATCGCCATCAAGGCCGCGGGCGGAGGCGGAGGCCGCGGCTTGAAGATCGCCTCGTCAGCGAAGGAGGTCCCCGGCGCCCTCGAGTCCGCCGTCCGGGAGGCCCAGGCCTACTTCGGCTCCGGCGACGTGTACTTGGAGCGTTATCTGAGCCGGCCGAAGCACATCGAGGTGCAGGTCCTGGCCGCGGCAGCAGGAGAGGCGATGTGGCTGGGCGCACGCGATTGCTCCCTCCAGAGGCGCCATCAGAAGCTGGTCGAAGAGGCCCCGCCGCCTCGGTTCGAGCACATCGTGCCGGCAATGGGCCTGGCCGCGGTGGCCGTGGCCAACGCGTGCGGGTACGTCAATGCCGGAACGGTCGAGTTCCTGGTCGATGAGGACGGGACGTTCTACTTCCTCGAGATCAATGCGAGGCTCCAAGTCGAGCACACCATCACCGAGGAGGTCCTCGGCCTCGACCTGGTGGCCTGGCAGCTCCGCGTCGCTGCCGGCGAGCCGCTCGAGCTCACCGCGGTGGGCCCCCGGTCCGAGGGCCGGGTCGCGGATGGGTGGCTGGCGCCCCGGGGCCACGCCATCGAGTGCCGGATCAACGCCGAAGATCCCTCCCGCGGGTTCCTGCCGAAGCCGGGTCACATCGCCCGCTACCGGGAGCCGGCGGGCCTGGGGATCCGGGTCGACTCGGGGTTCGGTGAGGGGGACGACATCCCGGCCGCTTACGACAGCCTCATCGCCAAGCTGGTCACGTGGGGTTCGGATCGTGAGGAGGCGCGACACCGCATGCTGCGAGCGCTGGACGAGTTCGAGATCGAGGGGATCCCCACGACCATCCCGGCGCATGAGGTGCTGCTGGCCCTGCCCGAGTTCATCGACGGCAGCTACACCACGAAGACGGTGGAAGGCGGCGCTTCGGACCTGCTCAGGGCTCCCAAGACGACCCCGCCCTCGAGCAGCGATGCCGGAGGCGTCCTGCTGCTGCACGGATCGTCGGTCCGGCTCTGGCATCCGGCCATCGCGGGGTCGGTCTCCGCGGCCTCTCACGGGGGAACGCCGGCCCGTACGGAAGGAGCCGTGGTCGCCCCGATGCACGGCACGATCCTCAAGCTGCTGGTGGCCAAGGGCGACCGCGTCGAGGCCGGCGATCCGGTGGCCGTGCTGGAGGCCATGAAGATGGAGACCCAGGTGTCCGCGCCGGCTTCGGGCACCGTGACCGATGTGAGGGTCCAGGCCGGGGCGATCGTCGAATCCGGCCAGGAGATCGCGCTGATCGGCTGATCGTCTGCCCGACGATGGATCCGAGCCCGGCTACGCGAGGCCCGTGATGAGCTTCAGCGCTTGGGCCGCCATGGCGTTCTGCCTGTCGAACGACCGCCCGGTCAACGTCGGGTCGACCCACAGCCCGAACCCCGGTACGTAGGGGTCCACCGCCTTCCATGCCTTGTAGATCTGCTGGGCGGTGACGCAGGAGTTCGACCACGCCGCCGTGAGCTCCGCCAACACACGGCCGGGGTCCTGGGCCTCGACGGCTCGAACGAACCACGTGAACTCTGTGAGGTTGCACTCGGCTCGCTGGGATTGGAGTAGGAACCAGTCCGCGCCCGCGTTTCTGGCCGTCGTAGCGAATCGGCAGCGAACGAAGGCCCGGTGTTGTGACTCTCCCGAGCGGCGCCGGCAGTCCGCTCCGGTCACGTCGACCAGACTGAGCCCCGGCGCAACGATCGCCGTCATCCCCATGCTGTGCGCGCGAGCGATGAACCTCGACATGTACGTCTTCGGATGCCGTTGCTCCGCGAGCGGGGTACTCGACCATTTCTCGGCGTCGTACATGACGGCGTCACCGGGATGCAGCCCGGAAGCGTTCAGGAACTTCGCATAGCTCTTGAACTCGATGGTGGCCCGGCCGTAGGCGGGAGATGGGTAGCTTCGCTCCCGGATGATGACGCCGAACGCCCCGGTTCCGAACGCCTCTTGGGTGGCGGCGGGAGCTAGAGACGCCCACGCGTTGATGCCCACCGCGGGCGCGATCCACGTCTTCTTCGCGGCAGATGCGTGTCCGGCTTGACCTGCCACCGCAAGGCAGGTCACGAACAAGGCGAGGAAGCGTTTCACCGGCCTGATACCGAACACCCAACCACAGCCGTGGCCGAAGGTGAAGGGCCACCCCGATCGACGGTCGGTCGGCCGTGCCCGGATGGAGTTCGGGCCCAGCGATACACTTCGGCCGTGAGCGACTCGGACCCTCCTGAAGGGGTCGTGGAGCGGCTGGACCACGTCTACTACTGGGTCGCCGACAGGGACCGGGCTGTCGCCTTCTACCGCGACGTCCTGGGGCTGGATCTCACCCGGAGGGACGGCGACAACTGGGCCGTCTTCGAAGCCGGCGACCGGATGTTCGCTCTGCACGGTGCAGTGGAGGGACGACCGGTATCCCCGGGCGGGGCGACGGCCGTGTTCGCGGTGGGGGACCTGGACCGGGCCCGGGGCCGTCTCTCCGAGCTGGGCGTGGAGTTCGGACACGAAGGCGACGTCTCGGGTTACGCCCGTTTCGCCTCGTTCAAGGATCCCGACGGCAACACGGTCCAGATCATCGAGTACGCGTCGCCGCTCAGCGGCGCCGACGACGAGGCCGGCCCCTCGTAGGTTTTACACGGCCCTGACCTCCCCATGGCCTCCAGCTTTCGGTCCACGACGAAGCTGTGCGTGACCGAAACAAGAAGGAGGTCGGGATGAAGGCGATCCGGAAGGCGATGGCGAAGGCAACGGTGTCCATCGTTGCGGGCGTCGTCATGGTCGGAGGTGGGCTGTTCGTGGCCGGGCTGGCCT
>JBKPGU010000210.1:0-13219 GCA_046729535.1 Actinomycetota bacterium | reverse complement strand
CCCCGTCCGCATCAAGTGCGCCGTTTTGGCCTGGGACGTTCTCCAGGAAGCCCTGGCCGGCACGGGACAGGCGCCCGCCGAAACCTCGAACGCTCGCTGAGCTAGCCGGCGGGGAGCGTTTCCGAGTCGGGCTCCTTCGTCAGATACATGCGTAGGGCGACGAGCATCAGCAGGATGCCGAACAGGACGCTCGACAGGCGTGCGCTCATGTGTAGGGAGAGGTGTGAGCCGAACCAGGCCGATCCGGCCCCCACCAGGCCGACGATGGCGGCCACGGAGAGGTCGGCGTTCGACCGTCGGACGTTGCCCAGGGTGCCCACCATGGCCGTGGGGATGATGACCGCCAACGAGGTGCCTTTGGCAACCGCGTCCGGGACGGCGAACAGCACCACCAACGCCGGGATGATCACGATCCCGCCACCCACCCCGAGCAGCCCGGCCAGCACGCCGGAGACGACCCCGATGGCCACGAGCCCGAGGGCGGGCCAGACATCGAGTGGCCCTCGCCCGGCCGGGTGGGACAGGTCGACCAACAGCCGGATCGCGGTCGCGACCAGAAACGTGGCGAATGCGAGGCGCAAGACTCGCTGATTCAAACCGGCCAGCGCGCGGGTCCCCAGGGCCGCCCCGCCTACGGCCCCCATGATGAGGAGCCCGGCCACCGGCCAGTCGACCGAGTCGTGCAGCGCGTACGTGACCACTCCCGAGATGGCGATCGGAACGATGGCCGCAAGGGAGGTGCCGTGCGCCCTGCGCTGGCCCATGCGCATGAGCAGAACCAGGCCGGGGACGACCAGGATGCCTCCGCCGACGCCGAACAATCCCGAGAAGAAACCGGCGACCAGACCGACCACGAGGGACAGGATCACCTTCCGCCGTGTCGCGGTCTCGCGCTCCATCCGCCCGCAGTGCATCCTACCGGTCAAGTGGGCGTCGAATCCGAAGGCGTCGTTCTGCGGAGACCGTCGAGGGAAGACGACGAGGTCTGCGCCAAGCTCCTGGTACAGGTCCCGGGGAGCTTCCTCGAGATCGCCGGCGACGAGCCGGCCGCGGTTCGGATGGCGGCGGCCGTACTCGTGGCGTCCGGTTCGGCCTTCGGCCGCGACCTCTCCACGGTGGCGATCCTGGAAGGGCGCGTGATCGGGATCGTGGTAACCGCCACGGCGGAGGAATGGCGCCGTCGCCGCGTCAGAACCGGGCTGGCCATGCTGGCCGCGGGCGGGGTTCGGCCCGGCTGGCGCCTGATCCGCCGGGGACCGCTCGAGGAGCGCCTGCTGCCGCCCATCGCGGCCGACGCGTTCTACGTCGCTGCGATGGCAGTTGACCGGAACCATCGCCGGAAGGGAATCGGCGCGCTCCTGATGGACTACGTCGTACGCGAGGCTCGGGACCGGGACCTTGCCGCGGTCGACCTCGATGTCCGCCGGGACAACGCGGATGCCATCCGTCTGTACGAACGGCAGGGCTTCGTCATCGTCACGGAACACCATCGGCCGGCCGGGCGTGGGCTGCCTGCGGCCACGTCCTTGCGGATGGAGCGGAAGCTGACGCCCTAGTCCTGCGAGACCGCAAGTCCCGTGGCAAGCAACATTCCGCTCGACGATCGCAGCGCGACCCTGGTGTACGGCGAGATGTCGCTGGAGGTCACCAGCCAGCTGGAGGCCTCGCCGTCGCTGTCGATCTGGAGCGGCCGAAGGTGGATGGATGATCCCCCCGCGGCGGAAATGGTCACCTCGACGGATCCGAGGTAGCCGGGGGCGCGGGCCAGAACCAGTATCCAGCTCTGTCCGTGATCCGAGTCGTAGAGGATGGCCGAACCCTCGATGGCGGTGGTGGATGCCTGCTGGAGGGCTGCCACCCTGACCTCCCGGCCTCCCAGCGCGCCGAGGAAGCTCCGATAGCTGGCCGCGTCGGTGCGCCACCTGTTCGCCTGGACCTGGGCGAAGGCCCCCCAGGCCAGCGCGACGCCGATGGCGACCACAGCTGCGGCCACAGCGAGCCATCGTCCAGGACCCGGCCGTCTTCGGACCGGCGCCTCGGCCCATTCCTCGGCCAGGGCGGTCATCACCCGATCTTGGAGCTCGGGGGGCGGCTCGGCGACGTGCGCCGCGGTAGCGAACAGCGTGATGCCCTGGTCAAGGCGAGCGGCGTCCGCCCGGCACCCGCCGCACCCCCGAAGATGCCGTCGCACGGCGGCCATCTCCACCTCGGGGAGGGTCCCGAGGATGAAGTCCGCCAGCTGATGGCGTACCTCCTGGCACGCCATCTCCCCGGCCCTCGGCGCTGGCGCTGGCAACTCAGACTTCATGTTCGACCTCCAGGGCCTCCCGCAGCCGGAACAGCGCCGTGCGTATGCGCGTTTTGGCCGTGCCCACCGGGATGCCCTCCATCTCGGCGACCTCAGCACTGGTCTTGCCGCCGAAGTAGGCCAACTCCAGGGCCGCCCGCTGGCCGGCGGAGAGCGATTCCATTGCTCTTCGGGCCCGCTCGCTGAGGTCCCGGGTCTCTGCCTGCTCCTCGGGCCCGGACTCCATCGACTCCTCGCGGGCGTTCTCTCCGGCCATGGTCTTCGCCTCGAGGACTCGCCGGCGAAGGAGGTCGACGGCCAAGCTGCGCGCGATGAGCAGGATCCACGTGTCGAGTGACCCCCGGTTTGGGTCGTACGACGGTGCCGTTCGCCAGACCTTGACGAACGTGTCCTGGACCAGGTCCTCAGCCTGGGACGTGTTGCCGAGCATGACCATCCCCAATCCGAATATGCGCGGGGCGAAACTCGCGTAGAGCTCGGAGGCCGCCCCTGGGTCACGGCGGGCGAACGCCCGCATCAACTGCGGGTTCGCCCTCCGCCCGTCCACGCGAGAGATCCTACGGCGGGTTCGACCCACGACAAGTACTACGGGCGAGCCCGATGATGGGTTCGCGGGGAGCAGGTTCGAAGACTCCCGTTCGTCTGGCCGGCCTTTCAGGCGGCGAAGGCCCGGAGTTGCATAAGGACGGTCTCTGCCAGCTGGTCGTCGCCGGACGTCTGGAGTGATCCATCGGCCAGGTAGTACTCGGCCGGGATCCGGCGCCCGGCAACCAGTGCGAACGAGTAGCCACGACCATGGATGAGCGCGTCTGGCTCCTTGTTCGGGGCCGGCTTCTCGCGGGCGGCCAGTCCCTGGTGCCACGACCCTTCGCCCACGCCTTCGAGTTCGATCTTCACGCTCTTGCCGGGGAACGACAGTCCGGCGAGCGATAGCCCGTACGGGATGGTCCGGACGGCCAGGTCGTTCACGCAGAAGATCGGGGGGTGCTCCAGCCGGGGCGGGTTCCCCCCGCCGGCCAGGATGTCCTCGCCGTGCAGCCACCACTCCATGACCCGGGACTGGATCAGGTAGCTCACCCCGATCTCACCCCCGGCCCACGGCACCCTTCGGGTCGTCCACTCATCCGACGTGACCTTTGCTGCCCGGGACACGAACAGGTCGGCGGCCTGGCCCCATTCGCGAACAACGTCCCGGAAGGGCTCCTCGGCCCGCCTTCGGGCAGTCCAGTCGTTGTAGCCATCGAGGGCGAACCGGGCGCCGTCAAGGCTCTTGGTGTACTCCTCGACCTCGGCAGAGACCTCACCCGTTATGGCCGCCGCGGCTGCCACTTCCGACGCCGCCAGGTGGGCCACGATGTCGCGGTTGCGCCACCCCGGAGACAGGCTTTCCTGCTCCCACGCCTCGGGCGGCGTGTACTGGACGGTACGGCCCATCGCTTCTCGCTCGAATCGGGCCGTTCCGAGCAGCCACTTCTGGTCGAGTGGACTCATCCGCCGCCCGGCGCCGGTCCCTCGGTCAGCGAGGGCCGGAGGACCCGGATCGGATCGCCCCGCCGGACCATCCCGGGGCGACTGACCCTGGCCATCATGCCCCTCCGTCCGACCAACTCGGCCTTGAGCCCGTCCCGAATCTCGTCCATACGGGAGCACGGCTCGCACTCCTTGGTGATCTCCAACTCCGCTTGGCCCAGCTCGAGCCGCGTTCCCGCCGGTAGGCCCATCAGGGAGAGGCCCTCCACCGTGATGTTCTCCTTCACCGCCCCGGTTTCGACCTCCAGCTCTGCAAGTGTCTCGGCTTCGATCAGCAGGAGCTGGCGGGCGGACCCGGGGGCGAAGTGGGCATCTCCAGGGATCCCGCCGTCCTGCAGCTCGGACTCCTCCAGCGGGCGCATCGGGAGCCGCTCGCCGGGGCAGGTCTGGATCGAACGGATGCTTCCGTGGGTCTCGGCCATCGGCGCGGATTGTACCCTGGGCGCCGTGCACGTCCTGGTCGCTCCCGACAAGTTCAAGGGGACGATGACGGCCGCGGAGGCTGCCGAGGCCATCGCGACGGGGTGGCGGCGAGCCGACCCCGGCGCTGAGATCGACAAGGTCCCGTTGGCCGACGGCGGTGAGGGAACGCTCGACGCGCTGGTAGCGGCCCTCGGCGGAGAACGCCGGTGGACGCAGGTCTCGGGCCCCCTGGGCGACCAAGTGGAAGCGGAATACGCCCTTGTGCAGACGCCCGAAGGGCAGATGGGTGTGGTGGAGATGGCCCGCGCATCGGGTCTCCAGCTGCTGGCGGAACGCCGGCGGGACCCCAAGCGATCGACGACCTTCGGGACCGGCGAGCTGATCTTGGCGGCGTGCCGGGATGAGGCTCGCAGGGTGCTGGTCTGCATCGGTGGGAGCGCATCGAATGATGGCGGTGCCGGCATGGCCCAGGCTCTCGGGGTGCGGCTCCTGGACGCGTCGGGCAGCGAGATCGGACGCGGCGGGTCTGCGCTCATCCACGTGGCGAGCATCGACATGCGGGGCCTGGACCCAGCGGTCAAGGCGGCGGAGCTCGTCGTGGCGACCGACGTGGACAACCCGTTGGTCGGTCCCCACGGGGCCTCAGCCGTGTACGGGCCCCAGAAGGGTGCTTCCCCGGAGGACGTGGTGCTGCTGGACCGGGCCCTGCGCCATTTCGCCGCGGTCGTGCACCGTGACCTCGGTCTGGACATCCGCGACACCCCGGGGGCGGGGGCCGCCGGGGGCCTGGGCGGCGGGCTGATCGCGTTCCTGGGGGCCAAGCTCCGCCCGGGTGTCGAGGTGGTGATGGAGGCCGTGCACCTCCACGATCGGCTGAGGGGAGCTGACCTTGTCGTGACGGGGGAGGGGGCGTTCGATGCCCAGTCCCTGCACGGGAAGGCTCCGGCAGGGGTCCTCCGGGAGGCGGGTGGCCTCGGAGTTCCGGCGATCGTCCTGTGCGGGCGGGCTGAGGTCGTTGCGGAAGGCGCCGAGGTCTTCTCGCTCGTCGAACGGTTCGGCGAAGAGGATGCCATGACCCGAGGGCGCGAGCTCCTGACGGAGCTGGCTGCGGAGGTGGCTTCCCGGTTCGAACCCGATCAGGCCGGGGGTCGGGCCACGGCGCCCGGGGGGCCGTAGGTGGCCGGAGCGCTCGAGCGGCTCGAAGAGGCCGTTCGAGACGCGGGTCTGTCGTTCGAGATCCGACGGTTTCCCTCAGGCACGCGAACCGCGGCTGACGCGGCGCGGGCCGTCGGCTGCGACATCGGCCAGATCGTGAAGTCGCAGGTATTCGTCGCCGACGGACAGGCATTCCTTGCGCTGACGTCGGGTGGAAACCGGGCGGACTCCGGGCGGCTGGCCGCGATCATGGAGGCGACCGACGTCCGGAGAGCCACCGCCGACGAGGCCAGGGAAGCGACTGGCTTCGCCATCGGTAGTACTCCGCCCTTCGGCCATCCCCGATCCCTCCCGATCCTGGTCGACCGGGATCTCTTGGGCTACGACGTGCTGTGGGCGGCTGCGGGCACGCCGGACTCGGTGTTCCCGATCACGCCGGAGCAGCTCTTGGGGGCCACGGGCGGCTCGGTGGGGGACTTCAAAGAGGGGGCCTGACCTGCGGATCCAAGCTCGGAAGGACGAAACCGAATCTTGGAGATGGGAACGCGATGGGCCTTCGGTGTCGGAGGTCCGGGTATAATGCCTAGCGAACTTCGTCCAACAACGGCTACAGGAGATTCGATGGTTGCCCTCACAGAGACCGCGGCAGGAAAGGTCAAGGAGCTGCTCGAACAGGAGGGGCGGTTCGACATTGCCCTGCGGGTCGCCGTTCAGCCCGGCGGCTGCTCGGGTCTCCGCTACGCGATGTATCTGGACGACGAGTTCTCCGAGGCCGACGAGACAGCCGATCAGTTCGGTGTCCGGGTCGTGGTCGACCGGATGAGCATCCCGTACCTCAAGGAAGCCAAGATCGACTTCGTCGACTCTCTCGAGGCCTCTGGGTTCACCATCGACAACCCGCTGGCTACCGGCGGCTGCGCCTGCGGCCACTCCTTCCATTAGCTCGCCGATTCGAGCGGATCCCTTCCGCAACAGAAGGATTCCAGCTCGCCCGCAGTAAAGTAGACCTGACGCCCGGCACGCGGAAACGAGGTGCGTGAGGCGGGCGTCCCTGAGGGGAGCGAGATGGCACCGAAGACCGCCATAGAGAAAGAACGAGTCGTGGTCAGGTTCGCCGGGGATTCCGGTGACGGGATGCAGTTGACCGGCGACCGGTTCACGAACGCAACGGCGGTTCTCGGCAACGACCTGGCCACCCTCCCGGACTTCCCGGCCGAGATCCGGGCGCCCGCCGGCACGCTGGCCGGCGTGTCGGCGTTCCAGATCCACTTCGCCTCCCGCGACATCGTCACCCCGGGCGACGAGCCGAACGTCCTGATCGCCATGAACCCGGCCGCCCTCAGGACGAACGTCAAGGATCTGGAGAAGGGCGGGGCGCTCATCGTTAACGAGGACGCCTTCATCGACCGGAACCTGGAGAAGGCGGGCTACGCGGCGAATCCCCTCGAGGACGGCTCGCTCGACGGCTACCAGATCTACAAGGTCCCCATGACCTCGATCACCTTGCGGGCCACCGAAGGGATCGGCATCACCAAGAAGGAGGCCGAACGGGCCAAGAACTTCTTCGCCCTCGGCCTCGTGTCGTGGATGTACAGCCGACCCACCGAGGTCACCACGAAGTGGATCGAGACGAAGTTCAAGTCGAAGCCGGCCATCCTCGAGGCGAACATGGCGGCGTTCAAGGCCGGTTACAACTTCGGCGAGACCACCGAGCTGTTCGCCCACACCTACGAGGTGAAGCCGGCGCCGGTGGCCACGGGCACCTACCGGAACATCACCGGCAACACTGCTCTGGCCTGGGGGCTGGTCGGCGCCAGCGTCCGGAGCGGCCTGCCCATCTTCTACGCCAGTTACCCCATCACCCCGGCTTCCGAGCTGTTGCACGAGCTCTCGCGGCTGAAGAACTTCGGAGTTCGAACCTTCCAGGCGGAGGACGAGATCGCCGCGGCGGGCGCGGCCCTGGGGGCGGCGTTCGGCGGCCACCTCGGCGTGACCGGGACCAGCGGCCCGGGCCTCGACCTGAAGCAGGAGATGATCGGGCTGGCCGTCACGCTCGAGCTGCCGATGATAATCGTGGACGTCCAGCGGGCGGGTCCCTCGACCGGGATGCCGACGAAGACCGAGGCGGCCGACCTCCTGGCGGCCATGTACGGGCGGCACGGGGAGTCCCCCATCCCGATCGTGGCCTCCTACACGCCGGCGCAGTGCTTCGACGCCGCCATCGAAGCCGCCAGGATCGCCGTGAAGTACCGGACCCCGGTCATCCTTCTCTCGGACACGGTCCTGACGAACTCCTCGGAGCCGTGGAGGCTCCCGGACGTGGGCGCCCTGCCCGCCATCGAGCCCAGGTTCGCCACGCAGCCCAACCACGACGACGGCTTCATGTCGTACCTCCGCGACGAGAACCTGGCCCGGCCCTGGGCGCTCCCCGGGACTCCGGGGCTGGTCCACCGCATCGGGGGGCTGGAGAAGGAGGACGTCACCGGCAACATCTCCTACGACGCCGCCAACCACGAACGGATGACCCAGCTACGGGCGGCCAAGGTGGCCAAGATCGCCGACGACATCCCGCCACTCGAGGTGGACGATCCGGAGGGCGACGCCCAGCTGCTCGTCCTTGGCTGGGGTTCGAGCTACGGGACGATCAAAGCCGCCGCTCGAAGGGTGCGGGACGCTGGCCGATCGGTGGCGGCGGCCCACATCATGCACCTCAGCCCGTTGCCGAAGAACACCGGCGAGGTCCTCGCCCGGTACGCGAAGGTGCTGATCCCCGAGATGAACACCGGGCAGCTCTTGAAGATCGTTCGGGCCGAGTTCCTGGTGGACGCCCAGGGGTACTCGAAGGTCACCGGGCACCCCCTGATGGCCGCGGAGCTCGAGCAGGAGATCCTGAGGAGGCTGTCGTGACCGAAGGGAACGGCGCGTTGGGAGGCAACGGGGCCGGTGAGGCCCGAACACTGACCAAGGACGACTTCGCCAGCGACCAGGAGGTCCGGTGGTGTCCGGGTTGCGGCGACTACGCGGTCCTGTCGACCGTCCAGGGGTTCATGCCGGAGCTGGGCATCCCTCCGCACAACATGGTGTTCGTCACCGGCATCGGGTGCTCGGGCCGGTTCGTGTACTACATGGACACGTACGGCATCCACTCGATCCACGGGCGAGCCCCGGCCATCGCCACAGGGCTGGCCACCGCCCGGCCCGAGCTCTCAGTCTGGATCGTGACCGGTGACGGGGACGCGCTCTCGATCGGGGGAAACCACCTGATCCACTCCCTGCGCAAGAACATCAACGTGAAGATCCTGATGTTCAACAACCAGATCTACGGGTTGACCAAGGGCCAGTATTCGCCGACCAGCGAGGAGGGCAAGGTCACCAAGTCGACCCCGTTCGGCTCGCTGGACCACCCGTTCAACCCGGTGGCCCTGGCCCTCGGCGCAGGCGCGTCGTTCGTGGCCCGGTCCATCGACGTTGACCGTAGGCACCTGACCGACGTGCTCCGCTCAGCCGCGAACCATCAGGGAACGGCGTTCATCGAGATCTACCAGAACTGCAACGTGTTCAACGACGACGCCTTCATCGCCTTGACCGGAAAGGACACCAAAGGGCTGAACCAGATCCGGCTGGAGCACGGCAAGCCCGTGATGTTCGGACCGAACGACGAGCGGTGCGTGGCGGTGGAGTACGACGGCACGCTGCGGGTGGCCGACACCGCCGACACACCTGAGGAGCTGATCTACGTCCACGACGCGAACAGAGAGGACCCCAGCTCGGCCTTCGCCCTGGCCAACCTGTCGACGGGCCCAACCCAGCCCACCCCGATCGGCGTCTTCCGCGACGTGACTCGCCCGGTTTACGGCGAGCTGGTAGACCGCCAGATCGAACAGGCCACGGACAAACTCGGCAAGGGCGACTTGGCGAAGCTGCTCAACAGCGGCGACACCTGGGTCGTCCGCTGACCCCTGCTACTCCGGAGCGACTCTGACGCAGGGAGCTGCCCCTGCCCGACTCGACGATCAGGAGCGAGCCAGCGCCATGGCGGTCTGGGCTGCCAGACGGGCGTTCGACTCGAGCAGGGCCAGATTGGCCTGGATGCTGCGCCCCTCGGTGAGCTCGGCCAAGCACGACAGTAGGAACGGGGTGACCTGCTTCCCCGTCACGCCATCGCGCTCGACGCGCTCCTCGCAGGCTCGAACGGCCCCCGCTACCTCGTCCGGCGCCAATGCCTTGTCGGCCTGGATCGGATTGCAGACCACCAGCGTCGACTCGATGCCGAGGGCTGCGCGAGCTTTCGCGACGGCGGCCACCTCGTCCGGGTCGTTGGCAACGTGCTCGAGGGAGATGTCCGTTTCGATCGTCAGGAAGAAGGGGAGCCGTTCGGCCCGGTAGCCGATCACGCCGACCCCCAGCTCCTCAAGACGTTCCAGCGTGGCGACCGGGTCGACGATCGATTTCGGGCCGGAACAGATCAAGGTGCCCGATGTCCGGGCCAGCTCTAGGAGATCGGCCGAGACGTCACCCGTCCCCGGATGCACGCCGCCGATCCCACCCGTTGCGGCGACCTCGATCCCAGCATGACGTGCCGCCCATAACGTGGCCGAAACGGTCGTGGCCCCGAGTCCTCCGCCGGCGACGGCCATGGGGAGGTCGCGCCGAGCCACTTTCATCGCGCCACCCTCGGCGATGCGGCGGAGGAGGCGCTCGTCGGTTCCCACGAGCACCCGCCCGTCCGCTATGGAGATCCATGCCGGCTCCGCGCCGGCCTCGCGGATGGCCGCGCTCATCGACGCCATGGCTTCCAGGTTGGTGGGGGAGGGCAAGCCCTGGGCCAGGACGCTGGTCTCGAGGGCCACGGCGGGCCGGCCCTCGGAGAGCATCGCGTGAACCTCAGCGGACACCTCCAGCGGATTCATCGTTCCGGCCATGTATCCAGGCTTGTCGCGGATCTGGCTCCAGCCAGGCATGCCTCGGCCATGGCGGCCCGGAGATCGGAGCCCCGCGCCAGCTCCGCCAGGAGCACGCCGTCGAACGCGTCGCCGGCACCTGTTGGGTCGGCCTCCACGACCTCGGGAGAGGTCGCCTTCAGCTTCGTGCCATTAGCCGCCGCCACCGCCCCGCGAGCCCCTTTCTTCACGACGACCACGTCGTAGTTTCCTGCGAGCTGATCGATGGCCCGGTCTCCCGTCGAGCCGGTGAGGCTCTGCGCCTCGCGCTCGTTCGCCAGGAGCATGGTGGCCCGCTTCGTCGCGGCGAGGAACCGATCGGCGCCGTACGTCTCGATCAGCGGCCATGAGGATGCCTCGACGGCGATCAGGGGCGCCTCGGCCCGCTCCAGAGCCGCCAGGGCGGCGGCCTCGGAGCCTCGGTGGAACAAGAGATATCCGGAGACCAGGACGACGCCCGCGGCCAGGACGTCCGGGATGTCGGTGGGGGACAGGCCGGCGTTCGCCCCACGGTCGGCCACCATCGAACGCTCACCTTCCTCCCGCACGACCAAAATGGCGCCGGTGGGCATCGAGGGGTCGGCGACCAGCTCGGCCTCAACATCGCGGGAGGCAAGGGAGTCTCGAAGCAGCCGACCCATTAGATCCTCACCGACCCGTCCGAGCAACCGGACCCGGGCCCCTCGAGCCGCTGCCCACACGGCGGCATTCGCGCCCGAGCCGGCCGGTCGGATCCTGACCGTCCCGTGAACGTCGCCGCCGCGGACCAACGCACCCGCCTCCACCACGATGTCCGCAAGGAGGTCGCCGACGACGATGAGGTCCGGATCTCCGGAGGGTGGGACGCCGGTCAACTGGCGATGTCGATCAGGCGAAGATCCCTTCGATCTCGCGGAGGGTTCTGTCGCCCAGCCGGAGATCACCGGCCGCCGCGTTGCTTCGAACATGGTCGGGGTTGCGGCTGCCCGCGATGGCGGCAGTCACGCCATGCTGCTCGACCACACACCGGAGGGCGAGCGTGGCCACCGGCACGTTCAGCCGCTCGGCGACGGCCCGGAGCCGTTCGACGCGCTTGAGCCGCTGTTCGCGCACCTCCGGGGCGAACAGATTCCGGTAGGCCTCGCCCTGGAATCCCCTCCCACTCCGGAAATCGCTCGGGTCGAACTGCGTGTCCTTCGTGATGGCGCCGGTGAGCATGCCGAACGCCAGCGGGCTGTACGCGAGAAAGCCGATGCCGACCTCGCTCAGCCATGGCAGCAGGTCGTCACGATCTTCCATATGGAACAGCGAGAACTGGTTCTGCACCGAGTCGACGTTGGCCACCGCCAGGCACCTTTCGATCAGGCCGCGGTCGAAGTTCGAGACCCCGATGTGGCGGGTCAGACCTTCATCAACCAGCTCGGCCATGGCGCCCCAGGTCTCCTCGACGTTCATGACGACGACCGGCCAGTGGATCTGGTACAGATCGACGTGGTCGAGTCCGAGCCGGCCCAGCGACCCCCGGATGCCGTCCTTGATCTCAGCCGGCCGGTACCCGGAGCCCTCTGGCTTCGCGCCGACCTTCGTGAACACCTGAAATCCGTCCCGTGGGAGTCCGGCTATCGCCTTCCCAACCAGCTCTTCTGATCGGCCCTCGCCATAGACCTCTGCCGTGTCGATCCACGTCATGCCGGCGTCGAACGCGGCCCGCATGGCTCGGAGGACGACCTCCTCGGACTGATTCGGCCCCCATGTCGTCCCCCCTGCCTCCCACGCCCCGAACCCGACCACCGAGATCTCCGGTCCCTGTGCTCCGAGCTTCCTCATCTCCATGCGCCTGCCTCCTCGTTTCGGCCTCCGGGGGCAGCTTTCCCCGATGGCGGCCGGCGAACTCGTCCGGGGATTTTGGCCGGTGGGGCCCAATCCTTGGTGACCTGGCAATCTGCGGGACTGGACAGCAAGGCTATCATTGGGACGAGTTCCACTTGGGGCCGGCATCTTCCGTGCTTCCCCCGGTCGTGTCGGCCAGACGAGGACTGCCATGAGTAAGAGCATGCGCGAGCCGGTCCCGCGCGGCCGGAGTTCCAAGCGACCTCGCCCAAGCCCGAGCCGCGACGATGCCCGGAGTGCGGGTTGAAGCTCTCCTCGTACAACCCGGGCCGAACTGCTGGTCCCACACCGTGGGGTGGCCGTGGCGTGGCCCTTCCGCCAAACCGCGGTTCTGAGCAAGCCCGTTCGGTCGCCCGTCAGGGCTGCGAGGATTCTCCTTCCTCGAGCTCCCCGCCCTCCGACCCCACCCGAAGTCCCTCCTCGGGTCCGGGCGTGAGCTCCTCTTCCGGTCCGCCTCCGATAGGCGTCTCGGTGCGCGGCGCGGCGACGTCCCGTCCCCGCAGGAACGCGAACCAGTACACCGCCGCGGCGAGGATGGCGCCCGACAGCGGCCCGGCCAGGTAGACCCAGAAGTCCGTCCACTTCGGGGCCACGAGGGCCGGTCCGAAGGTCCGAGCCGGGTTCATGCTGGCTCCGGTCAGGAAGCCGCCCACGATGATGTCGAATGTCAGCACCAGGCCGATGGGCAGTCCGGCGATGGCCTTGAACACGCCTCGGTCGTCGACGGCGACGGCGAACACCGTGATCACCAGGAAGAACGTCAGGATGGCCTCGATCAGGACGGCCTTCCCGTTCGTGATGCCGACCTGGTGGTTGACGGTGGTGGCGCCGAGGTTCGTCTGACGCCAGATCCGTTCGGGGATGCTGGCCCGAAGCAGGAGAGCGCCCAGAACGGCGCCGAAGAGCTGGGCGGTGATGTACCAAACGGCTCGGATGGTCTGGATCTTCCCGGCCACCCACGTGCTGATGGTGATTGCGGGGTTGAAGTGACCGC
>JBKPGU010000209.1:0-7624 GCA_046729535.1 Actinomycetota bacterium | reverse complement strand
CCGCGGTTCGGGATCGCGCCGATCTTCCGGCCGTTCTCCTCCGCTTCCATGGGCAACCAGCCCTCGAAGAACCCGAGCATGCCGCCCTTCACCTGGCTGGCGTGTGCGCCGAGTGAGCCCAGCTTCTTCTCCATGTATCCGGTGACGTCCTGGTAGTGGTTGGGCTCGTTCGTCCACCCCAACCAGATCTCGGAGACGCTCCAGGGGTGAAGCCCTTCGGCCAGCTGCTCCGAGAAGAAGTGGGGGTTGCCGGCTCCCGGGAAAACCGCGTCGAGGACGACGGCGCCCGCGATGCGGTGATCGGAGTGGTTGAAGTATTGGGAGCCGAAGAACCAGGCGGTTGGGTCGCAGCTCAGCACGACCACCGGCTTCAGCGTCCGGATCCGACGAGCAAGGTCCGCCCTCACGGCCTGAGTGTTTTCCAGTTCACCGTCGTGGGTCTCCAAGATCTCGAACGAGGCCAAGCCGAGAACCTTTGCCGCGGCAGCCTGCTCCTTCACCCGGGTTCGGGCCAGTTCCACGCGGTCGTCGTTCGGGTCTTCGGATCCTCGGTCGCCGTTGGTCAGGATCAACAGGTGGATCTTGCGGCCCTCTTTCGCCCATCTCGCCATCGTGCCTCCCGCCGCGATCTCCGCGTCGTCGGGGTGGGCGAAAACGGCGAGGATCGGTCCAGAGGAACGCCCCGCCTCTGGCCCCCGGGGTGCCTCCGGTCCTTCGGGAACAGCCTCCCCCACGTCGCTACGACCGGCCGGACCGGCGCGTCGAGGTCGATCGCTTCGGCTTGGGCCGGCTGTTCGCGGCGTCGGATTCGATGTACCGGATGATCGTGCGCGCAGGGGAACCGGTGGCGCCCTTCGGCCAGTACTCGCCGCCGTTGTACGACCAGGCCGGGCCGGCCACGTCAAGGTGCGCCCACGGAACGTCGCCCACGAACTCCTTCAGGAACAGCGCGGCGTTGATGGCCCCACCCCACCGCGGTCCAGTGTTCTTCACGTCGGCCACCGAGGACTCGATGTGCTTCCGGTAATCCGTGTACAGGGGAAGCTCCCAGCCGGGCTCCCCCTCGGCCTCACCGGCTTCGATGAGGTCACGAACGAGGTCGCGGTCGCTCCCCAGGATCGTCCAGATCTCCTGACCCAACGCCACCATCGCCGCTCCGGTGAGCGTGGCCGCGTCGATGATCGCCCTCGGGTTCTTCTCCGAGAGATAGGCGAGGGCGTCGGCCAGGATCAGCCGGCCCTCGGCGTCGGTGTTCAACACCTCGGAGGTCTTGCCACCGCGGTGCCTCAACACATCGCCCGGCCGGATGGCCGCCCCGCCCGGCATGTTCTCCGCGGTGGGGATGGCCGCGATGACGTTGACCTTCGGCTTGAGCTGCCCGACGGCGCGCATGACCGCCAGGGCTGCCGCCGCCCCGCCCATGTCCGACTTCTCCGGCTCCATGCCGACTGCGTCCTTGAGGTTCAGTCCGCCCGAGTCGAACGTGACGCCCTTGCCGGTGATCGCGATGGGGGGCTCGGTGCCACCGCCCTTGTACCGAAGCTCGATCAACCGGGGTTCGTTCACGCTTCCCGAGCCGACCCCGACGATCCCCCCGAAGCCGCCCTTGGTCAGCTCCGCCTTGGTCCAGATCTTGCAATCCAGCCCCTGGAAAGCAGCCATCTTCTTCGCCTCGCGAGCCAGGAAGTCCGGGGTCGCGTCGAGCGCCGGAGTGTTGACCAGGTCGCGCGCCCAGTTGGCGGCTTCGCCGTAGATCTGCCCCCTGCGCATGCCCGACTTGATCGGCTGGCGATCGCCGTCGGAAGTTAGGGCGATGACCTTCTTCAGTCGAGGCTTCTGCTGTGACGCCTCGTCGATCGGCCGTTCCTTGTACCGGTCGAACCGGTACGAGCCCAGGGTGATCCCCTCGGCGAAGGCATGGGCCCCTTCCTCGATGTCCGAGCAGACCTGGTGCAGGGTGGAGGCGATCGAAGCGAATTTCGCCCCCGAGCGGCCTGCCTTCATCGCGCTGCGCCGAACGGCATCGGCGCCGGCCTCGGCCTTCGGGCCGACCCCGACCAGGAGTACGGCCTTGGCCTTGATCCGTCCCAGCGCCGGGACCAGGAAGACGTCGCCGACCTTGCCCTGGACCCGGTGCTCCCCGAGCGTCGCCATGAGGTCCGAACCCAGCGCCTTTTGCATCTCCTTCACCCCAGGGCCGGGCTGACGACCCTGGAAGAAGGGGAGTACGAGCAGATCGGCTTCGACATCAGCGGGCGACGCGGGCAGCACATCGAACGTTGGCACGGGTGTCCTCCTCTGTTTGCGACCGGAATGCGGCCACACAGTCTATGCAGTCACCGATTTCCATCGCCTTCCACGTTTTCCGGGGGCGTGCCCTTTGCCGGAGCGAACCCTCGCTCGTACGCTCTGGGCCGTGATCAATCGGAACCTGAAGGAGTTCGTGCACTTCGACCCGGGCGCGGTCCGGCGGGAGACCGTGTTCGAAACCGGCAACCTGTGGAGCGAGGTCCTGTGCTTCGAGCGCAACCAGACCCTCGGGCCGGTCATGGATCCCGACTCCGACGCCACGTTCACCATCCTGGCCGGGGAGGCCGTTTTCCAGGTGGAGAACAAGCGGAAGCGGCTGGATCAGTGGGCCACGGTGTTGGTCCCGGCCGGCTCGGAGGTCACCGTGACGAACGCCTCCGTCGACCCCCTGGTCGTCCTGGTCACGGCGGCGCCTCCGCCGGTGCCGAAGGCCGTCTCCGGCTGACCAGCGATGTGAGGGCCAGATACAGAAGCAGCGCCGCAGCGAAGGCCGGGATGCTCGCGCCTGCGGCCGAGTTCCACAGCGGGAAGGGGAGATGCAGCCAATCGTGGAACAGTGTCTGCATCCAGTCCTGCCACCGGGCCAGCGGCGTGGGCACGCTCCACTGATAGATAAGGAACCCCGCCACCCACGCCACGAAAGCTCTGCCATTCAACGTTGACCGGGGTTCTCGCCGACGAAGCACGAAGTAGTCCGCGACGAACACACCGAACAGCGGGACGAACACCGACCCCAGGAGCAGCAGGAAATACTCGTAGTTCCCGATGGCGAGCGTCGGACGATTTCCCAGCCACGCGGCGAGAGCCACGCCCGCGGCGGCCACACCCAGGATGACCCCTCGCTGCCGAAGCCGAGGCTTCAGGTTCTGGCTCGACACCGCCGCCGAATAGATGTCGGCGAACGCTTCGTCCGTCTCCCCCACCAGCAACGCGAGGAGGACGATCCACCCCCCGGCCAACGCCGAGGTGGCCTGCCCCAGTCCGCCGGGTGTGACGTCGGTGAGCCCCGCGCCGAGGACCAACAGCGCACCCAGCGTGTAGAACCAGAAGTTCCCCCCCGCGTAGCCCCAGAACGTCCCCGCTGCCGAGCTCACGTCCCGTCGCGCGAACCGGTTGTAGTCGGCCACCAATGGGAGCCACGACACCGGCATGGCGATGACCAGATCGACGGCCAGCCAGAACCTCCCCGGATACCCGCCCGTCCCCGCCTGATGCCAGACCGTCCCCAGATCGGCGTTCGTCAACACCTTGATGGTGATCCACGCCGCCACTCCGGCTACCACCCAAGCCCCGAACCGCTCCAGCCACTTCCGCACCACCAGGATCGGACCGCCCAGCGCCAGCGCCGTGCACACCACGGCCACCACGGCCAGCCAGAACCAATACGAGACGTGCAGCATCCCGTTCGCCACCAGGGCCATGGCCCAGAACTCGAACCCGGTCCACCCAACCAGCTGCACGATGTTCAGAACCGAGGGGATGTACGAACCCTGGACGCCGAGCACAGGCCGGAACAGGACCATCCCCGGCACGCCCTCCCGAGCCCCCGCCAGCCCAACCAGGGCCAGCGGGATGCACCCGATGGCCGAACCCACCGCGATGGCGAGGAGCGCCTTCGGGAACCCCAGCGACGGAACGAGGAGAGCTCCCGTCAGCAGCACGAGGAGCCCGATCGACAGGTCGCCCCAGAGGACCGCGAAGTCAAAGCCCGAGAGGCGGCGGTGGTCGGGCGGGACAGGCTCGACCCCCCATGCCGGCGCCTCGCGCTCGATGGCCTGCTCGAGGCGCTCGGTGACGGTGGCCATTCGTCCTCCCTCCGCCGGCATTACACGGTTCAGGTTCGAAGGGTCGCCAGCTCCCTGTCGGGGGCCTACCGATCGGCTCACGCCTCGCCTCTTGAGCCCCCGACCCCAGCTGGCCTCTCAGCCCGGTCCGACCGGGCTCCCCTGCTGACCGTTCGAGTTTAGCGATGTACCGTAGCCCGATGCTTCGCGTCGGTTCGATCGTTCTGCGCGTCGACGATCTGCAGCGCCAGACCGAGTTCTGGGAAAGAGCACTCGACTACGTCCACCGGCCGAGCCACAGCGATGACTTCGTGCTCCTCCGTCCCAGAGACGGCGTCGGGCCGAACCTCTCCCTGGACCGTGTTCGCTCCACAGTGCAGGTGCCACCACGCATCCACCTCGACCTGTACACGGAAGATCAGGCGGCGGAGGTCGAACGCTTGATCGCGTTGGGGGCGAGCGAGGTTCACTGGGACAAGCGACCGCCGGATGCCGACTACGTCATCTTGGCGGACCCGGAGGGCAACCGGTTCTGCGTCGTGGACGTCACGAAGTAGCCGAGGAACAAGCGACGGCAGTCCCCCGCCTCATGTGCCGTCGAGGCACCCGATGTTCTCCTTCGGCAGCCCGGGAAAGCCCGAGTCTCCTTCGCCGGTAACGAAGTCGTAGTTGATGCCCGACCACTTCCCGGGCAGGCCTGGGTACGACGTGGGCGGACCCTCTCCCTCGAACGCCCGCCAGTCCGGAGATTCGAACCCGTGGGTGTCGTAGGGTGCCACGCCCGAGATCCCTTTGATGATCGAAGTCCGCTTCTCCACGATCCAGCGGCCTCGGAAGGTGGGCCGGGATTGGAGGAACGCCTTGACGTACCACCGCCGAACGACCGGTGGTCGCGGCTCCAGGATGTTGGGGAGCTCCGGCCCTTCGAAATAGCGCATCTCGTCCACGACGAATAGGCCGCTCACACCCATCTGGCCCCGGATGATGTCGAGGGCCTCGCGCCGGCGCGCGGTCCCGGGCTGGGGCACCGTCCAACCGTCGATGCATGTGGCGGAGGGTGGTCCGGACGTGATGGAGGGCGTGGGCGAGGGTGAAGGTGATGGGAGCGGCGATGCCGACGGGGACGCGCTGAAGGATGGCGACGGCAATGGCGTGGGCACCGGCGACCCCTGGCTCCCCGAGGCCCCGGAGCGGCAGGCGCCCGCCGCCAGAAGCAGCGCCACCGCGAGGGCGCGAACAACCCTCATCGGGCCGACTGTAGCGCCCTCCCTCGGCCTGAGGCATCGTATCGGGGTGCGTGAGCGACCACGGATCGGCGACCAGGTCGAGCACCGGATCACGGTGACCCCGGAGATGACCGCCAGACTGTTCGACCGCGAGGTGCATCCCGTTTACGCCACGGCGTGGATGGTGCGCCACGTGGAGGAGGCCGGGCGGCTGCTGGTCGAACCGCACTTGGCAGCCGGCGAGGACGCCACCGGCTACTCGATCGAGCTCACCCACGAGCGCCCTGCCTCGGTGGGCGAGACCCTGACCGTATCGGCTCGGGTGACGGGCGTCGACGAACGCCACTGCACCGCTCGGTTCGAGGTCCACGGTGAGGGCGGCGTGGTGGGACGGGGGACGTTCGTGCAACGCTATGTGTCCCGAGGACGTCTGGGTGGGACGGGTGGAGCGACCCGAACGGAGGGCTGACATGGGGTACGAGCAGCTGATCGTCGAGCAGGACGGCGGGGTGGCCACGATCCGCCTGAACAACCCGGCGCGGCTGAACGCCCTGTCGCCGGTGATGACCCGCGAACTGCTGGAGGTCCTGGGCGGCTTTCGGGACAACGCCACGGTGCGGGCCATCGTCCTCATCGGAGAAGGTCGGGGCTTCTCGGCAGGCGCCGACCTGTCGACCCTCCAAGAACCCTACATGCGCGGCGAGCGGCCCCAGCTCTCGGTGTTCTTGCGGGATGGCTACAACAGACTGATCCCACTCCTGGCCGAGACGCCGAAGCCCGTGGTCGCCGCCATCAATGGGGTCGTGGCCGGCGCCGGGAACTCCCTTGCCCTGGCCTGCGACTTCAGGATCGCCGGGGACGACGCCACGTTCACGTCGGCGTTCGTCAAGATCGGCCTGATCCCGGACGCGGGGTCGTGCTTCTTTCTGCCCAGGGTCCTTGGCACGGCGAAGGCGTTGGAATACGCGCTGCTCAGCGACCGGGTCGACGCCACCACCGCGCTCCAGCTCGGGCTGGTCCACAAGGTCGCCCCGGCCGCGTCCCTGCTGCAGGAGGCCCAGGATCTGGCCGACCGCCTGGCGGCCCTCCCCACCACGGCCATCGCCCTGACCAAGGCCCTGTTCAACGAAGCCTCCGGGCTCTCCCTGACCGAGACCATGGACCGCGAGGCGGAGGTCCAGGACCAGGCCGGCGCCACGCACGATCACCTCGAGGGCGTGCTGGCCTTCTTGGAGAAACGCCCTCCTGAGTTCACCGGGAGCTGAGCGAGCAGCGGCAGCCGGTTTCAGGTTGAAACTTGCCCTGTCGGTAGGTTTTTCCTCTGTCCTTTGACTAGTTATTTCGGGCTAGGGTATATTCGGCTCGACCGCTGCTGGCAGGGCGGCGCGCAGAACTGGGACGTCTCCATCAGGGGGCCCACCGGGGAAACGCTCTACCGGTCCTGGTAAGGCGGGCCGATCACCCCCGATCTCGCCCGCACCGAGGCCCTGGGCTGGCCCGCGTCCGGGGCCTCATCTATCCCCTCGGCCCGAACGGTGTAGGGTCTCCGCCGTCGTCTGGGGGCCGCGTGGACCAAGATCTCAAGGCACTGCATCGAGGGGCGGTCGAGTTCTTCGACTCGCGCGTGGTGGCCATCCAGGACGACCAGTGGCACGTCCAGACCCCGTGCGCAGATTGGGACGTCCGCGAGCTCGTTCGCCACCTGGTGTCCGAGGCCCTGTGGACCGATCCGCTGATGCGCGGGGCCACGCTGGAGGAGGTCGGGGACCGGTTCGAAGGCGACATCCTGGGCGACGATCCGAAGGGAGCCTGGAACCAGGCCATGAAAGCGTCACTGGAGGCGGTCGGGGAGGTCGACCTCAACCGGCAGGTTCACCTCTCCCGAGGCCTCACGCCCGCCGCCCAGTACGCGTTCGAGCTCTTCTCGGATCACCTTATCCACGGTTGGGACCTGTCGCGAGCGATCGGAGCCGACGAGCGACTGGACGAAGACATGGTCCGGTACGCCTACGACATCCTGAAGCCGTTCGAGGATGGCCTGAAGATGAGCGGACTGTATGGCCCGAAGGTGGTGCCGCCGGAAGGGGCCGACCTCCAGACGATGCTCCTCGCCGTCGTCGGACGCGTGGCCTGATCCCAGGTTTGCGCACCCCTGGCCCTCGGTCTAGCCTCGACCGGGCAGGCGACGGGAAGGGGCGGTCTTGGCGGGACACACTCTGGGGCTGATCGATCAGCTGTGGGCGATGATGGAGAAGCAGGACTGGGACGCTGCCATCGACTTCTACGCCGAGGACGCGGTCGAGG
>JBKPGU010000208.1:0-2755 GCA_046729535.1 Actinomycetota bacterium | reverse complement strand
TCAACGCAGCGGCGGCGATGAGCATGACCACGGCGACGCCCAGAACGCCCCACCGGAAGACGGCCGTGACCGCGTTGAGCCGGGTGAGGTACTGACTGTGATCGACGATGCTTTCGATTCCCGGCTGCCCGCCCAGCCGCGCGGCCACCACGTTGAACTGCCGGGGGTCATCCAGCTTCACGCGGAACGATGCGGGAAGCGCGTCGGGCGAGATGTTCCTGATGACCTCGGGCTCGTTCTTGAAGATGACCTCCGTGGCCCGCTTGTACGCCTCCTCCTTCGACTCGTAGTCGACCTTGGACACCTCGGGCATCCCGCCCAGGAGCTGGCCGATGTGGGTCTGGACCTCCGGGTTGATCGTGTCCTGGAGAAACACCGACACCTCGACGTCGGCGTTCGCGTACTGGATCAGCAGCCTCGCCTGGCGCCAGGCCAGGAGGGCGAACCCCAGCAGGAACAATGCGATGAAGGCCGTGGAGACCGCGGCGAACGCCACCAGGCCGTTTCGCTTCAGTCCCTGGAACGTTTCCTTGAAGTAGTAGTCGATCCTACGCACCGTATCCGTACACTCCCCTCGCCTGATCGCGAACCACCTTGCCACTGTCCAGCTCGACGACGCGCTTGCGCATGGCATCGACGATGGCGTTGTCATGGGTGGCCATGATGACCGTGGTCCCCGTTCGATTGATGCGGTCGAGCAGCTTCATGATGTCGACCGAAGTCGCCGGGTCCAGGTTCCCAGTTGGCTCGTCGGCCAGCAGGATCAGCGGCCGGTTCACGAAGGCTCGGGCGATCGATACGCGCTGCTGCTCTCCACCGGACAGTTCGTCGGGATAGCTGCCCAACTTGCTGCCCAAACCGACCAGCTCGAGGATCTCCGGCACGCGCGTCTCCACGACATTTCGAGGCTTGCCGATCACGTCAAGGGCGAACCCCACGTTGTCGAACACGGTCCGGTCGGGAAGCAGCTTGAAGTCCTGGAACACGGTTCCGATGTTGCGCCGGAGGAACGGGACCTTCCACGGCGACAGCTTGCCGATGTTCTTGCCAGCCACGTAGATGTCGCCCTTGGAGGGCTCTTCCTCCTTCAACAGGAGGCGGATCAGGGTGGACTTCCCCGAGCCGGACGGGCCCACGACGAACACGAACTCGCCCTTGCTGATCTCGACAGAGACTTCGTCGAGGGCCCTGTGGGAGTCCTTGTAGATCTTGGTGACGCAGTCGAGCTTGATCATCGGTAAGGGTGCATCGGGACGCGCTGATCGGGCGCGCTGATGCTATCAGAGGGTTCCTGAGAAGTGAACGGAAGCCACAACAAACGCATCACCAGAGGAGGTCCTAAGCACGGTTGGCTCAGGAATCGCCCTGTGAGTAGCCGTCACCACGCGTGGCCCGCCTTCGGAGCTCGGCCTCGATGAAGGGCTCGATATCGCCGTCGAGCACGGCGTCCACGTTGCCAACCTCGAGGTTCGTCCGGTGGTCCTTGACCAGCCGGTACGGCTGGAGCACGTATGACCGGATCTGGCTGCCGAACTCGATGTCGCGCCGTTCACCCCGCAGGTTCTCCAGCTTCTCGTGGCGCTCCTGACGCATCCGCTCGGCCAGGCGGGCCTTGAGGATCCGCATGGCCACGGCGCGGTTCTGGATCTGGGAGCGCTCGTTCTGGCAGGCCGCGGTGATCCCGGTGGGGAGGTGCGTGATCCGAACCGCCGAGTCCGTGACGTTGACGTGCTGCCCCCCAGCGCTGCTGGAGCGGTAGGTGTCGATCCGGAGGTCCTTCGGGTCGATCTCGATGTCCGCCACTTCCTCCTCCAAGAGCGGGATGACGTCGAGGCTGGCGAACGACGTGTGCCGACGGTGGGCCTGGTCGAATGGCGAGAGCCGGACCAGCCGATGAACGCCGCGCTCGGCGGAAAGGAGCCCGTAGGCGTTCGGGCCCTTCAGGGTGAACGTGGCGCTCTTGAGGCCCGCCTCTTCTCCCGGGAGCACCTCGTCCAGCTCGGCCTCCAGGCGTTCGCGTTCGGCCCACCGGAGGTACATGCGGAGGAGCATCTCCGCCCAGTCCTGGGAGTCGATGCCGCCGGCGCCCGCGTGGAGGCTGGCCACGGCATCGCCGGCATCGTACTCGCCCGACAAAAGGCTGGCCAGCTCGACGTGCTCCAGTTCGGCCTCCAGCGCGTCGAGTTTCGACCGCAACTCGTTGACCAGCTCGGGGTCAGTTTCGGACGACAAGAGTTCGTCAAGGACCTTGACGTCCTCGAGGTGCTCGGCGAGGGCGTCGTACCGCTTGAGGTCGTCGTTCAGCCGCTTGAGCTGGGCGTTCAGGCGTTGGCCGCGGGCGGGATCGTCCCAGACGCCGGGCTCGGAGAGATCGCGCTCCAATGCGTGGGCGCGCTCCCGCTTGGCATCAACGTCAAAGGTACTCCTTTGCGCTCGCCACCCGGCGCGACAGAGCCTCCATGCGGTCCGCGTGCTCGCCCATGGTTCAGGCAGTCAGGCCGTGACACTTCTTGTACTTCTTGCCGGACCCGCACCAGCACGGTGCGTTCCGAGGGGTCTTCTTATCGGCACCCTGCCCACCCTGCCCCTGGCCCCCCGACTGGGCCTCGCCCTGGTCGCCATGGCTCATCGTCACTCGCTGGGGACGGGGCCGCTGGGGTTCGTCCTGGCGGATCAGCTCGACCCGATAGATGTAGCGGACGAACTCCTCCCGGATGCTCTTCTCCAATTCCTCGAAGGCCGCGAACGCCTCGCG
>JBKPGU010000207.1:0-4176 GCA_046729535.1 Actinomycetota bacterium | reverse complement strand
GGTCAACACCCAGCCCACGGCGACCAAAGGGAGCCAGGCGAAGAAGAGCGGGATCGCGCTGTGGGTGACGGCCGAGATGACCACCGTCGCCACCGCCAGCACGAAGAGACCGCCCGTGGCCAGCACCTTCGTCGAACCGCTCATCGCCCCCGCATGGTAGCTCGAGCGGACGAACTGGGCTCCCCGGGACCTTGCAGCGATGCCTTTTGGCAGTTGGGGCAGAAGTACGTGGTGCGGCCGGCGGCGACGGTGCGAGCCAGGGGGGTCCCGCACCGGGGGCAGGTGGCGCCCGGACGTCCCCGGACGTGCGAGAGCCAGGAGCGTCTCCTGGGCACGTAGTCGTACTCGATCGACTGCCGGACGACGCGACGGATGCTCGTGACGAGGTCCGACAATTCCTCTTCGGAGAGCGAGGCGATCGTCCGCTTGGGATGAAGGCGGGCTTGCCACAGGATCTCGTCGGCGAGCAGGTTGCCGATCCCGGCCAGCAGCGTCTGGTCCATGAGCGCCGCCTTCACGCCACCCCGTCGGGTCCAGAGCAGCTGCCGCAAGCGCCGCCGGTCCAGGCCGAGGGCGTCCGGCCCCAGCGGTGCCAAGATCGCGTCGGCCTCCGTCCGGTCGTGGGCCAGCCAAACGCCGCCCAGCTTGCGCATGTTGCGGTAGCGGAGCTCGCCGCCCCCGGCGAACTCGAGTATCAGCCGGTCGTGGCGGTGCCGCTCGGCCTTGTGGCCCGACCACACCAGATCCCCGGTCATGCCGAAGTGCAGAAGGAGGGCCGGGCGGTCGGTCCAGGCGGTGAGCCACTTGCCCTGGCGGGTCGGCTCGTCGAACCGCCGGGCGCGGAGCGCGTCGGCCAGCGCCCTTGGCGTGGCGTTGCGGACAATGGTGGGATCGGCCCACACGGTGGCCACCGTTCTCCCCGTGCCATGCTCAGAGAAGAACCGACGGTAGTGCTCGACGTCTGGGAGCTCTGGCATCGATCCTCAGTTTCCACGATCGGTCCCATTGCTGGCGCGTCGTGAGTCGAAACCAGCTTCGTGCGTAGAGTGTTCCTTCAGCAGACATGGACAAGCCTCGGACGCTGGTGATCGTCGGCGCGAACCTGACCGGAGGCGCGGCCGCGTCGACCCTCCGCGAGGAAGGGTTCGATGGCCGGGTGGTCCTGATCGGGGACGAGCCCCACGTGCCGTACGAGCGGCCGCCGCTGTCCAAGGAGTACCTGCGGGGGGAGAAGGAGTTCGAGGCGAGCCTCCTTCGTCCCCCGGAGTGGTATGCGGACGCCGGCGTGGAGCTTCGGCTCGAGCAGCGGGCCTCGCGGGTCGACCCGGTCGGGCGGGTCGTCCAGCTCGAAGACGGTGAGCGGGTGGCGTACGACCGGATCCTGGTCGCCACAGGCGGGACGAACCGTCGGCTGACGGTCCCCGGCCACGACCTGGAGGGGATCTTCGATCTGCGAACCCGGGCGGACGCCGACCGGATCCGCGCCGAAGCGAGCACAGGGCGCAAGGCAGTGGTCATCGGGGCGGGCTTCATCGGATCGGAAGTAGCCGCGTCCCTCCGGCTCCTGGGCGTCGAGGTCGAGGTGGTGGAGATCTTCGACGTGCCGCTGTTCCGGGTCCTGGGCCCGGAGGTGGGGAAGGTCTTCGAGGGGATCCATCGCGACCACGGTGTGACGTTCCATCTGGGAGACGACGCGGCTCGATTCCAGGGGCGTGGCCGGGTCGAGGAGGTGGTAACCCGGAGCGGAGCTCGGCTCGGTTGCGATTTCGTGGTGGTGGGGATCGGGATCGCGCCCTCGACCGAGGTGGTAGCCGGGTCACCGGTGCTCGTCGAGAACGGCATCGTGGTGGACAAGTTCTGCCGGACGAACGTGGAGGGTGTGTACGCGGCCGGGGACGTGGCCAACCACGATCACCCCCTGTTCGGACGGATTCGGGTCGAGCACTGGGACAACGCCCTGAAGCAGGGGGCGTCGGCGGCGCGCAACATGATGGGGCGGCGAGAAGTCTTCGACGATGCGCACTGGTTCTGGTCCGACCAGTACGAGTTCAACCTGCAGTGCGTCGGGTTCGCCCCTCGATGGGACGAGTTCGTGGTTCGGGGGAGCCTCGAGGACCGGGACTTCCTCGGCTTCTATCTGACCGACGGCGCGGTCACACAGGTCGTCGGGCTGAACCGGGGCAAGGAGGTCCGCCGGTCGGCGGCGATGATCAGGCGAGGTGGACGAGTGGACCCTGTGGCGCTTCGCGACGAGGATGTCGACGTCAGGAAGCTGTCCGCATGAACGGTCGGCTTGGCGGTCAAGACTGAGCGAAGGGGGCGTGATCCGATGAAGATCGGCATGGTCGGGCTCGGTCGGATGGGCGGCAACATGACCGTCCGCCTGATCCGATACGGACACGAGGTCGTGGCCTACGACCCGAACGGATCGGCACGGGACGCCGTGGCGACCGCCGGAGCGAAGCCGGCCGCGACGCTGGAGGAGTTGGTGGACGGGCTGGAGCCTCCTCGTATCGTGTGGCTGATGATCCCCGCGGGCCGGATCACCGATGCAACCATCGAGGCGTTGACAACGTTGTTGTCGGAAGGCGACACGGTGATCGACGGGGGGAACTCGAACTACAAGGACTCCATCCGGACGGCCGAGGCGCTGGACCGTCACGGTCTGGCATTCCTCGATTGTGGGACGTCGGGAGGCGTGTGGGGTCTCGCCAACGGCTATTGCCTCATGGTTGGCGGGAAGCGTGGGGCCTTCGACCGGGCGGAGCCGATCTTCAAGGCCCTGGCCCCCGACAACGGGTACGCGTACATGGGCCGGTCCGGCGCCGGGCATTTCGTGAAGATGGTCCACAACGGCATCGAGTACGGATTGCTGGCGGCGTACGGCGAGGGGTTCGAGATCATGAAAGCCTCGGACTTCGAACTGGACCTGCCCACCATCGCCGGGATCTGGCGGTACGGGAGCGTCGTCCGGTCGTGGCTGCTCGAACTGCTGGTGGAGGCGTACAAGACCGACGCCGACCTGAGCCAGGTTCGGGGATACGTGGAGGACTCGGGGGAAGGCCGGTGGACGGTGCAGGCCGCCATCGACGAGAACGTGCCGGCCCCGATCACGGCGCTGGCCCTGTTCGCCCGGTTCGCCTCCCGCCGGGACGAGTCCTACGCGGCCAAGGTGATCGCCGCGCTGCGCATGGAGTTCGGCGGGCACGCCATCAAGGGCGAGGAGTCCCTCGAGGCTCGGCCGGGAGGGGAGCTCTGATGGCGATCAAGCCGGCCGACCCGCAGGTCGCCGTGATCTTCGGCGCATCCGGAGATCTGACCCATCGCAAGTTGCTTCCCGCCTTCTACCACCTGTTCGTGGAAGGCCTGCTTCCCCAGCGCTTCGCCGTCGTCGGTTACGCGCGGACCGAGATGACCGATCAGGAATTCCAGGAGCGGGCCGCGGATTCGATCAAACGTTTCGCCAAGGTCGACCCGGTCGGCGAGGAGTGGGACGAGTTCAGGAACCTCCTCTCGTACGTCGCCGGCGAGTTCGCCAGCGAGTTCGCCATGGAGCACCTCCGCGAGCATCTCGAGGAGATCGACCGGACCCGCGGGACCGCAGGCGGCCGCTTCTACTACTGCGCCACCCCGCCGGCCGCCTACCCGCTGATCGTGGCCCGCATCGGGGAGAGCTCGATGCACCCGAACGCGAAGATCGTGATGGAGAAGCCGTTCGGGCGAGACCTGGAGAGCGCGCGCATGCTGAACGAGCAGTTGCACGCGGTGTTCGACGAGTCGCAGATCTATCGCATCGACCACTACCTGGGGAAGGAGACGGTCCAGAACATCCTGGCCTTCCGGTTCGCCAATGGGATGTTCGAGCCGATCTGGAACCGGCGCTACATCGACCACGTGCAGATCACGGCGGCTGAGACGGTGGGCGTGGAGCGGCGCGCCGCGTATTACGAAGGGGCGGGCGCGCTGCGTGACATGGTGCAGAATCATCTGATGCAGCTCCTGGCGCTCGTCGCGATGGAGCCGCCGGTGCGCCACTATGGGGAGTCGGTGCGCGATCGGAAGGCCGATGTGTTCCGAGCCGTCGTACCCATCGACGCGAGTCGGCTGAGGGAAGTGGCGGTCCGCGGTCAATACGGACCGAGCGCGGTCGACAGTCGGCCGATGCCTGGATATCGG
>JBKPGU010000206.1:0-4943 GCA_046729535.1 Actinomycetota bacterium | reverse complement strand
GTCCACGAGGAACGTGGACACCGACTGTGGCGTCTTCGTGTTGAACACCAAAGGGCGATACGGCTCGGGGAGGATCTGGGTCCGACGAGTGCTGGCCAGCAAGGTCGGGTCCCACGTCGCCAGGAAACGGACCGGCGCCGGCACATCGGTGGCAGGCAGGGGCGCGCGCGGGAGATCGAACAGCTGCCGGCCGTGTTCGTCGCGGAAGCGCCGAAGAGGCAGTCGTTCGACCACGGGGGAGAGCTTGGTCAGAGGAACTCCTGCCCAGCCGGCGATGTCGCCCACCGGCGCTGGACCGAATCCCCCGAGGTACCGCTTGATCAGATGCTTCATCCCATCGGTTTCGCTCGGGCTCGATCCTCCAACCACATCCTCCGCCAAGCCGTAGAGGTCAGCCTTCCGTCGCTCCCAGGTACCGGACGGAGGAACCCGGATCAGGTCCAGCCACAGTCCCGCGCCCGACCAGGCGACGTCGGGAAACCCTTCGTCGGAGAGGAGCTCCTTGAGCTCGCCGGACTTGCATGACCCGCGGGCGAGGTGCCGTCGAAGCCGCGCGGCGACCATCTCCATGTCGAGGCCCTCGATCTCGCTCTTATGGTTGCGGAGCCACCAGGCCCGGCGCGATGCCCTGACCCCGGCGGCGAAGAGGGGGTACTCGGCGGCCGACACCGTGTGGATCGTGACGCGCATCAGCGTTCCCTGAAGCACGCGGCCCCGCTCCAGCGCCGTGGTCAGAGCCGCGCGCTGGAACCCGCGCAGGCGCGACCACAGGCCGATGTACCCGGAGGGCGCGTACTGGGTCTGGAGCCCGCCAACCCGATCGATGGCTCGAACGAGCGGAACCGCCGATCGCTCGAGCAGCAACTGCCGGGCCAGCAGAGCCCGATTGAGCTCGCGAGTGGTGAGGACCCTTTCCGCCACCAAGCGGTGACTCTACTGATCGTCCTCCTCGGCCGGCTCGTCCTCCGCCAACAGGCGGTACAGGCCCTTGCGGGTCTCGGTGAGGATCTCCCTGGCTCGGGCCACCTGCCGCTCGGTTCCAGCCTGGGCCACCTGCATCACGCCAGCCATCACGCCAAACGCGACCTCTCGCATGTCCGCGAACGGGCCGGCGTCGTCGGCCACCTCCCACGGAGCGCGGGCACGCTCTCCTCGCTTCTCGACCTCGGCCGTCCCCGCGTCGGTCAGCTTGAAGACGCGGCGCCCCTCGACCTCCTCGCTGGTGACCAGCCCCTCGTCCTCGAGCAGCTGCAGGGTTGGATAGATGGAACCGGGGCTGGGCCGCCAGACGCCGCCGCTGCGCTCGGTGAGCTCCTGAATGACCTGGTATCCGTGCTTCGGTCCCTCGGCCAGCAGCACCAGGATCGCTGCCCGCACGTCGCCCCGGCCCACCCTCGGACCGCGACCGAAGAACGGCCCGCCGAAGCCGGGAGGCCCCATGGGACCGAAGGTGAAGAGGAAATCGCGCCGCCCCCGACCCCTGCCGTGGTGCCCCCGGCTGCCGGCCATCTTCGCCATCCAGCGCTCCCGTTCCCTCCACCAGTCTCGCCCTCGGACCCCGTATGGGTGCCGCTCCTCGAATCCCATCTCCGCCTCCACGCTGATCCCTCCCTTCGTCGAAGCCGACCGTCACCGTACGCTCACGATATATCGCGAGGGGTCGTTCGTCAAGGTGCCTGAGCTTGGGCTGAGCACAGCCGATTTGGGGTACTGCTGTAACACACAAGGACGGGAGGCGAGATGGGTGAGCCCGCTGGAGGGCGCTGGAAGGAGACCAAAGGGGCGTGGGACGACGTCGCCAGGCGGTTCTCCGAGGTGGGTCGAAGGGTCTCCGACCAATATCGAAAGCTCGGCGAGGAGCACCCTCGCGGCGCCGATGCGACGGGAGCGAAGGTGGGCGACGCGGTCAGGGATGCGGTGGACGAGCTCGACCGGGCGTTGACCTCGGTCGGTGACGCGCTTCGCGATCCGGAGGCGAAGGAGACGCTTCGACGGGCCGTGAGCTCCTTCGGTGGTGCCTTGGAGACGACCTTCACCGAGCTGGGCGAGGAGCTGCGCAAGCAGTTCGGGGCAAAACCACCGCCCTCGCAAGGGCCAACCGAAACCCCGTCCGAGTAGCCCGAGCTTAGGGGCGGCGGGTCGATCTGCCCGAACCGCGAACCCGCGGTCTGAGCGAGAATGGCCGGGTGGGTCGAGAACCGAAGACCGCCGGTGCCGAGAGCGGGCGCGCCACGCCGCTGTCCGATGAGCAGCTGCGAGTGATCGACGCGTATTGGCGGGCGGCGAACTACCTCTCCGTCGGCCAGATCTATCTCTTGGACGATCCCTTGCTGGGCGAGCCGCTGAAGCCCGAGCACGTGAAGCCCCGGCTGTTGGGGCACTGGGGCACGACCCCCGGCCTCAACTTCGTGTACGTCCACATGAACCGGGTCATCAGGAACTGGGATCTGAACGCGATCTACGTGATCGGCCCGGGGCACGGTGGTCCGGGCATGGTGGCGAACGCCTACCTGGAGGGGACCTACACGGAGGTCTACCCGCACATCACCCGGGACGTGGACGGCCTTCGCAAGTTGTTCCGCCAGTTCTCGTTCCCGGGCGGGATCCCCAGCCACGTGGCGCCGGAGACGCCGGGTTCGATCCACGAAGGTGGGGAGCTCGGATACGCACTGGCCCACGCCTACGGGGCGGCGTTCGACAACCCCGACCTCATCGTGTGTTGCGTCGTCGGCGACGGCGAGGCCGAGACCGGGCCGCTCGCCACCAGTTGGCATTCGAACAAGTTCCTGAACCCCGCCCGGGACGGCGCGGTGCTTCCCATCCTTCATCTGAACGGCTACAAGATCGCCAACCCGACCGTGCTGGCCCGCATCCAGCATGCGGAGCTCCAGGCGTTGCTGGAGGGCTATGGGTACCGCCCGTACTTCGTGGAGGGTGAGGATCCCCCGGTCATGCATCAGCGCATGGCGGCGATCCTCGATCAGGTGATCGAAGAGATCCACGGTATCCAGCGCACTGCCCGCGAAGGCCGCGACGGGCCCAGGGCTCGGTGGCCCATGATCGTCCTGCGGACACCAAAGGGGTGGACCGGGCCGAAGGAGGTCGACGGCCTTCCCGTGGAGGGCACATTCCGGTCGCACCAGGTGCCGATGGCGGAGGTTCGCACGAACTCCGAGCATCGCCGGCTGCTCGAGGACTGGATGCGGAGCTACCACCCCGAGGAGCTGTTCGACGAGGACGGCGCCCTGATCCAGGAGTTGGCCGACCTCCCGCCCAAGAGCCACCGGCGGATGAGCGCCAATCCCCATTCGAACGGCGGCACACTCCTGCGCGACCTCGTCCTCCCCGACTTCCGGGACTACGCCGTGGACGTGGCGAAGCCTGGCACCACGCCCAGCGAAGCGACGAAGGTGATGGGCACATTCCTTCGGGACGTCATGGATCGGAACTCGGAGTCGTTCCGGCTGTTCGGGCCCGACGAGACCGCGTCGAACCGGCTCAGCCCGGTTTTCGAAGCGACGGATCGGATGTGGGAGGCGGAGCTACTTCCCACCGACGACCACCTGTCTCCCGAGGGACGGGTGATGGAGGTGCTGTCCGAGCACCTGTGCCAGGGGTGGCTGGAAGGCTATCTCCTGACCGGCCGGCACGGGTTGTTCAACTGCTACGAGGCGTTCATCCACATCGTGGACTCGATGTTCAACCAGCACGCGAAGTGGCTGAAGGTCACCGCCGACATCCCGTGGCGGCGCCCGCTGGCTTCGCTGAACTACCTTTTGAGTTCGCACGTATGGCGCCAGGACCACAACGGGTTCTCCCACCAGGACCCGGGCTTCATCGACCACGTGGTGAACAAGAAGGCGGAGGTCATCCGGGTCTACCTCCCGCCGGACGCGAACTGCCTGCTGTCGGTGGCCGACCATTGCCTGCGCAGCCGCCACTACGTGAACGTCGTCGTGGCCGGAAAGCAGCCATCTCTGAACTGGCTGTCGATGGACGATGCCATCCTGCATTGCACGCGGGGGCTCGGGATCTGGGAGTGGGCCAGCACCGATCAGGACGGCGAACCCGACGTCGTCATGGCGTGCTGCGGCGACATCCCGACGCTGGAGACGCTCGCCGCCGTCGATCTCATCCGGCAGCACCTCCCGGACGTGAAGGTTCGTGTGGTCAACGTGGTCGACCTGATGCGGCTGCAGCCGGACAGCGAGCATCCACACGGAATGTCGGACTCCGAGTTCGACGCGCTGTTCACGGAGAGTCGTCCCGTGCTGTTCGCCTACCACGGGTATCCATGGCTGATCCACCGGCTGGCCTACCGGAGGAAGAACCACCCGAACCTGCACGTCCGGGGCTACAAGGAGGAGGGAACCACGACCACGCCGTTCGACATGGTGATGCTCAACGACCTGGACCGCTTCCATCTGGTGATGGACGTGATCGACCGGGTGCCCGGGTTGAGGTCTCGGGCCGGCCATGTGCGGCAGCTGATGAGCGACCGGCGGTTGGAGTGTCGGGCCCATACCCGCCAGGAGGGTGAGGACCCGTCGGACATCAGCGACTGGACCTGGCCGTACTAGGTACGAGGTCCGTGCGGATCCTGGTGGTCAACGCCGGGTCGAGCAGCATGAAGCTTCGCCTGCTCGAGCCCGACGACGCGGTGGCCGCCACGGCCGACCTCCCCGCGCCGAAGGGCGAAGCCGACTCGTCGGCGGTGGCCGGGACCATCCAGGAGTTCGGTGAGGTCGGTGCCGTCGGCCACCGGATCGTTCACGGTGGTTCGCAGTTCGGCGGGCCCGTCGTCCTCGATGGCGACGTGGTTAAACGGTTGCGGGCGCTCACGGACCTTGCGCCCCTGCACCAGCCCAAGTCGCTGGCCGCGCTGGCCGCCGTGAACGCGGTCCTCCCTGGCGTCCCCGCGGTGGGCTGCTTCGACACAGCCT
>JBKPGU010000205.1:0-8848 GCA_046729535.1 Actinomycetota bacterium | reverse complement strand
GCCCTGCATCGCACGAAACGGTGGAATGGCGTTCGTCAAGGAGGTTGACGATCCGGCCCATTGTCCCTGATCATCGATGCGATGCGAGAGCCCGTCCTGCCCCGCCAGCTGTCCCAGGCCTCTCGAGCGCTCGACCGGGAGATCGAGGAGACGCTCCACGACCGCGGTATCTGGGACCTGAAACCTATCCAGGCCCGGAATCTGCTCTTGGTCGATCGGACGGGCACCAGGCTCTCGGAGCTCGCCCAACGGGCCGAGATCACCAAGCAGCGCATGATGCAAGTGATCGACGCGCTGCAGTCCCTGGGGTGCGTGCGCCGGACCCCGGACCCGGAGGACTCACGGGCCAAGGTGGTTCGCCTGACCGCCAGGGGGATCCGACAGCGAGCGGAGGCCCGTCGAGCGCTCCTGGCCGTTGAGGCCCGGGCCCGGCGCCAGCTCGGGGAACGCAGGTTCGAACAGCTGGCCTCGATGCTGGAAGAACTGTCTTCGGCCGAAGAGTGAGGCCTTCAGCCCGTCCCGGCGCCGCTCAGCTGGTGGAGACGTGCAGAAGCGAGCCCACCCCGTAGGTGATGGCGGCCAAGGTTCCACCGATCACCAGCATCCGCCCCCCCGAAAGCCACATCGGCTTTCCGGTCAGGAGCGACATCGAGCTTCCCACCGAAAAGAGGGCGATGCCGCTCGCGGCGATGGCGACCAGCGCCGCAGAGGTTCCCGAACCGAAGACGAACGGAAGCAGGGGAACCGCGGCGCCCACCGCGAACGTCAGGAACGACGAGATGGCCGCCGCCCAGGGGGAGCCCAGCTCTTCGGGATCGAGCCCAAGCTCCTCCTTCGCATGGGTCTCGAGAGCGACCTTCGGGTCCTTCATCACCACCTCCGTCACCTGCACCGCCAGGTTGGGAGGGAAGCCTTTTTCCTCATAGATCCTGCGTAGCTCGTCGCGCTCCTCCTCGGGCTCCGTGGCCAGCTCGTGCGCCTCGATGTGGAGCAGCCGTTCGAACAGCTCACGCTGGACCCGCATGGAGACGTATTCGCCACCCGCCATGGAGAACGCCCCAGCGAGCAGGCCCGCCACACCGGCGAGCAGGATGAAATGGTTCGAGACGGCCGCCCCGGTCACGCCCATGATCAGCGAGAGGTTCGACACCAGGCCGTCGTTCACTCCGAAGATCGCGGCACGAAGGGCGCCGCTCCGCCCACCCATGGCCAGCGGCCGGTCGGCCTCACCGGTCGGACCGGGATGAGGCTTCAGCCGCGGGGGCTGATGCCGGGTCTTGAGGCGCCGGGCGATCCGGGCGAGGACCTGGGGCTCGTCCGTGTCCCTCACGAGCCCCCGCCCTGCTCGCGGAGGAAGCGCTCGAACTCCTCGGCGATGGCCTCACCCGAAGGGACAGGCTCGTCCGACATGCGGATCTCGGGCTCGCCCTCGTCGGCCGCGCCCTCAAGACGGCTCAGATACTCGGCCAGCTCGTCGCTTTCGGAGACCAACTGGGCGACGCCGTCCTCCCAGGCGGCCACCGCTCCCCGGAGCGCCTCCGTGGGGACGGCGATCCTCAACAGGTCGGAGACCCTACTGACCAGGGCCAGGGCGGCCTTCGGATTGGGGGCTGCCGGCAGGTAGTGGGGCACCGCGGCCCAGATGCTGATCGAGGGGAGCCCTGCCCGGTTCGAGGCGTCGTGCAGGACGCCCACGATCCCCGTCGGCCCCTCGTACTGCGATCGGGAGAGGCCGAGCCGTCCGGCGGTCTCAACGTCTGCCGCGGAGCCGACGACCGGGACCGGCCGGCTGTGCGGAACGTCCGTCAGGAACGCCCCCAGGGTCACCAACAGCCGGGAGCCCATCTCTGTCGCCGCCCCGATCACCGACTCGGCGAAGGTCTTCCACCGCACGTTCGGCTCGGCGGCGACGAACACGACCACGTCCTTGCCGCCGACCGTCGCCGCCCAGAACTCGCCGGCCGGCCATTCGATGACCCGGCTGACGCCCTCCTCCAGCCGAACGGTCGGCCTGCTCACCTGGAAGTCGTAGAACTCCTCCGGGTCGAGGACGGCCACCTTCCTGGCCGACCATCGTTCGATCATGTACCGGGCCGCCACGCTGGCCGCCTCGCCTCCGTCGTTCCATCCTCGGAACGCGCAGATCACGGGGGGTTCGCTCAGGGAAGGGCGCTCCAAGAACTCGACGTGCTGCACATCGCCAGCATAGTCGGGACGCTCACACGAGACGCCCAGATACCCTCAATCGGGGGGCTGGAGGCGATGGAGTAACTACCGTGCCGGTGCGGGGTCGGAGGGCCTGGCTCGGCGCGAGATCGATCCGATCCGATGGTTGCGGCCAGAGGAGGGTGGCGAGCATCCGCCCACTGGAGTGCGTCGAAGACGAAGCGTCTGCTGATCCGGCCGGGAACGCCGACCTGGAGGAAGACGGGGGGCGTCTCCACAACGACCATCGGCGAGTCGAACGGCAGCGGGAACGGATCGGGCGATGCGTCCACGCCAGGTCTCGGCGGAGTGGCCTCGCATTTTCGTCCAGTCGATGACCGAGCCGTTCGTCCTCCCGAATGCGTGGTGGCAGCCATGCCTGAGGAGTACCGCGCTGCTGGACCCACACCGCGAGATCCTCGTGGCGCCGATGCGATGGGAGCCGGACGGCCTGGGAGCGATCGTCGTGGCGGCCACGACGGGCAGATGCCTCGTTCACCCACCGAGACCTCCAGTTCGCCCGTGGGATCGCGGACATCACCTCGATGGCCGGCAACGCGGGCCGGTTCGTGGAGCTGTAGGAGCCGTATCTATCCCGTGTTCGCGGGCTCCATGCAGCGGGCAGCATCCACTACCACGAATCCGCGGACCCCTGACGCGGTCAGAACTCGCTAGCCTTCTTCCCTGGACGCTCGCGTTCGATCCGGAGGAGGAACGCCACGTGGCGAAACTGGGGTTCTGCGGCTTAGGGCAGATGGGAACCCCGATGGCAGGTCGTCTGATCGACGTGGGGCACGACGTCACCGTGTGGAACCGGACGGCCTCGAACGCTCGTGCCCTGGTTGAGCGTGGGGCGGGCGTGGCAAGCACACCGGCCGAGGCCGCGGCGGGGATGGCGTTCGTCTTCACCATGCTGTCCACTCCCGACGTGGTCGACGAGGTCGTGTTGGGCAAGGCGGGGGTGGCCGAAGGCCTGAGGTCGGGGTCGACGCTGGTGGAGATGTCGACCATCGGACCCGAGGCCGTCCACGGGCTGCGAGCGAAGCTGCCGCCGGAGATCGACATGCTCGACGCTCCGGTCTTGGGCAGCGTCGCGCAGGCCGAGTCCGGTGAGCTGAAGGTGTTCGTCGGGGGCGAGTGGCCCGTGGCCCAACGGGCCCGGCCGGTGCTGGAAGCGTTCGGCACCGTTCGGCACCTGGGGCCGTTGGGTGCGGGAGCTTCGATGAAGCTCGTGGTGAACTCGACGATCCTCGCCCTGATGACCGCATTGGGCGAGGCGCTGGCGTTGGCCGACAGCTTCGGACTCGGCCAGGACGACGTGATGGACATCCTGGCCGAGTCCGCCATCGGGGTTTCGGCCCGCGGCAAGCGTCGACGCATCGAGAGCGGTGCGTACCCGCCGAACTTCAAGCTCTCGCTGGCTGCGAAGGACGGGTCGCTCGTGACGCGGGCCGCCGAGGCGGCCGGTCTGAACCTCGAGGTGGCCAGGGCGGCAGCGGCGTGGATGGCCGCCGCCGACCGAGCAGGCCTTGGAGACCTGGACTACTCGGTCGTCATCGCCCAGATCCGCGGGATGAAGGCGGGCCCGTGAGCGCCCGCACCCCGTGAGGTCGGTCGGCCTGGTCGGCGTCCCGTACTCGGGTAAGACGACCCTGTTCACCGCCCTGACCAGAACCGGAGCGCTCGGGGGCAGAGCGAATCAGGCGGTGATCCCCGTCCCCGATCTTCGCCTCGAGGTCCTGGCCACGATGGAGAAGTCGAAGAAAGTGGTGCCGGCCCAAGTTCGGTTCGTCGACGTTCCGGGTGGCGCCACGGCCCAGGGCCTGGCGGCCCTCCGCGAGACCGACGCCCTGTGCCTTGTCCTTCGCGCGTTCGGGCCGGACGCCGACCCGTCGGGCGAGCTGGCCGATCTGACCGGCGAGCTGCTTCTGGCCGACCTCACCGTGGTGGATTCGGCCCTGGAGAACGCGAGGAAGCGGGCCAAGGGCCGGGGTCAGGGCGCGGCCGAGGAGGTGGCGGCGCTCGAGGCGGCCAGCGCCGCCCTGTCGTCCGAACAGGTGCTTCGGGACGCCGGCCTTGACGAGCAGGCGCAGAAGGTGCTTCGCGGCCTCGCGCCACTGACGTTGAAGCCGTGGATCGTAGTGGCGAACCTCCAGGAGGGGGCGGAAGTTCAGGACGGGCTCCCGGCGGACACGATCGGTGTGTGGGCGGAGATCGAAGCCGAAACCGCCGGGATGCTGCCCGACGAGGCGCGGGCATTGCTCAAGGAGTTCGGCGTGGCTCAACCCGGGCTGGAGCGGGTAATCGCGGCCTGCTACCGGGCCTTGGATCTGATCACGTTCCTGACCACGGGCGAGGACGAGACCCGGGCCTGGGAGGTCCGGCGCGGCGCGTCGGCCCCGGAGGCGGCCGGGGTCATCCATTCGGACCTCCAGCGGGGGTTCATCCGGGCTGAGGTGATCTCCTTCGACGAGCTGGTGGCTGCGGGCGGCTGGGACCAGGCGAAGCACCAGGGCCACCTTCGGGTCGAGGGCAAGGATTACGCTGTGCGCGAGGGCGACGTCCTGCACGTCCGGTTCGCCGTCTGAAAGGAAGCGGCCCGGGTCAACCCCGGGCCGAAGTCGACGCCAGGTCCCTCTCGTGAGAGTGGCGATCGAGCTCGAACCACACCTTCGTGGAATCCCCCCGGATCACGCCCCACCGGTCGGAGAGCTGGTCGACGAGGTACAGGCCCCAGCCCGAGGTCTGGTAGAGCGAGGGCGTGACCGATTGCGGTTCGAACCCCGGCCCGGGATCGGTCACCTCGACCCGGATGCGGCCGGAACCGACCTGGACGTTCAGCTCGATCCGTGTCCCCGTGGCGAGGCCCGCGTGCCGGAAGCTGTTCGTCACCAGCTCGCTGACCATCAGCCGGAGGTTGTCGAGGACCTCCCGGTCGAGCTCCCGCTCCAGCCCCGAAAGCCGCTGCCTGGCCAGCCCGGCCCCCTCGGGGCCGGCAGGCACCTTGACCTGGATGTTGGAGCGCATGTCAGGCGGTCACCTGGGAGGGGTCGTCGACGAACTCCAGCCGTTTGTCGAGGAGCGCGATCAGGAACACCCGATGCACGGAGTCGGGGCCGGGGACGATTGCGAACCGCCGGGCCTCGCGGCGGGCTCGCATGTCCGCTTCTAGGACCAGGCGAAGGCCGGAGGAGTCCATGAAAGTGAGGCCGCGGAGGTCCAGGACCACCGCCGCCGGGGCGGTCTCCTCGACCTGCCGGAGTTCCTCTTCGACCCGGGCGATACCTGAGATGTCGAGCTCGCCCTTCAGGGTCAGGACGGACACGCCGCCGTTCTCGGTGATCCCCACGTCCAGGATGCTCACGCCGTGGAGCCTACCTGGTGCGCGGCGGGTTTCAACGAGAGGGCCGGGAGAGCTCGGGCCAGTCGTTCGTACTCGCCGGGGGCGTTGTACACCTGCGCGGAGAGCCGGACGTAGCCGCGTTCGTTCCAGGAGCCGATGGGGACCTCGATCCGTTCGCTGCGGTAGAGGTCGGCTTGCAGCACCCGAGCCTCTTCGACGGTCGCCCCGACGCCCTCCGGGAGAGCGACCACGGCCATCGAGCCGAACGAGGACTCGGGAACCTGCGCCTCGGTTCTCAGCGCACCCGCGAGCGACGCCCGCCCCGATTCGACCAGCGCGTGGTTGTGCCGGCGGACGCGCTCCCAGCCCAGGGTCTCCATGAAGTCGAGGGCTGCCGGGATCGAGAGATACGGCGATGGGTCGGCCGTGCCGGTCCAGTCGAACTCGGCGTGAAACGATCCGCCGTAGCCGTGCGAGGTCACCAGCGGCCGGACCCAGTCGCGGTGCTCCGGTCCCACGTAGAGCACTGCCGAGCCCTTCGGTGCGCAGGCCCACTTGTGGAAGTTGCCCGTCCAGAAGTCCGGGGCCAGCGCCGCCAGGTCCACGTCGAACATCCCGGGGACGTGGGCGGCGTCGACGAGCACGGGGGTGCCCCTCGAGCGGCATTCCTCCACGATCGCTTCGACCGGGAAGATCGCCGCGGTGGGGGAGGTCACGTGGTCCACGATGACCAGTCTGGTGCGAGCCGTGACGGTCCCCAGAACGATGGCCGCCACGTCATCGGGCGATGGCAGCGGAAGAGGGACATGCTCCACGACCAGGGTCGCCCCAGACGTCGCGCAGGCCCTGCGAGCCGAGTTTCGGATGGCCGGGTAGGCGTGGTCGGTCATGACGACCTCATCGCCCGGCTCCAGTGGGGTCCCGGCCAGAACGGTGGCCACGCCCATCGTGGCGTTGGTGACGAAGGCCAGCCCCGCCGGATCCGCGTTCAGGAACGCGGCCGTCCGCTCCCGGGCTTCGCCGGTCAGGCCGGCGAGGCGCCGCCACAGGAACTCGACCGGCTGCCGCTCCATCTGCCGGCGAAGCTCGGTCTGGGCATCCAGCACGAGAAGGGGGCAGGCACCGAACGACCCGTGGTTCAAGAACGCTACCGAAGGGTCCAAGGTCCACTGATCGCGGACGGAGGGCCAATCCGGTCCCCACAAGGCGTTCTCTTCGACCCGGGTCCCCGCGTCCACGGCAGGACACAGTACTCGAGTGCCGGGACCGACCTCCCCGGGAAGAATGGGGGGATGGCGCGTCGCGCTCTGGTGCTTCCGCTCCTGATGTCGCTGCTGCTCTTCGCCTGCACCCGGGCCGGGGACCGGAGTCTCCAGGCGACGACCGCGATCGCGGCTCCATCTCCGGCCAGCGCCAGCACGGCACCGAGTCCATCGCCGAGCCCCACGCCCCAAGCGTTCCTCCCGGCCCCCGACGCGAGGATCCCGACCGATCCCCAGCGACTGGCCGACGCCCTGGTCGAGGTAAGTACCTCCCTCCAAGGTTCGATCCATCGGTGGCGGCAGTCGAGCGTGATGCGGGCGGCGCCGGATGAGGTCGTCCTCCAAGCCCTCTTTCAGCAGCGGATCTGCCGAACCCTGGCCGGCGACCCGAGGCTGGCCGGCCGGACGCTTCGCCTGGTTCCTGAGGACATCGGCTTGGTGGCCCGATACGTGGTCACCGCGTCGGCCCGGCTCCACGGGCTGGTCCGTCCGGTGTCGAGGCCCACCTCGTTCAAGACCGGTCCGCCGAAGTCCGCCGGATCGCTCCTCCGCTTCTACCGGGAGGCCGAACGCCGATTCGGGATCCGCTGGCAGGTCCTGGCCGCGCTGAACTACATCGAGTCGGAGTTCGGACGGGTCAAATCGAACAGCTACGCCGGCGCGCAAGGACCCATGCAGTTCATCCCATCGACCTGGGCCGCGTACGGCATGGGCGGCGACATCTGGGATCCACGCGACGCGATTCTCGCCGCCGCGAACTACCTCCATCGGTCCGGCGCACCGGGTGACTATCGCCGGGCCCTCTACGCGTACAACCACGCGTGGCCGTACGTCGACGTGGTCCTGCTCTACGCCCGGATGATGCAGCGAGACATCGTGAACTACTTCTCCCTCTACAACTGGCAGGTCTTCGTGCTGACCCCGAAGGGATCGGTCCGCATCACCGGCCCCGGGCTGCAGAGCCAGCGCTTACGCTTCAGGCCGACACGTCCGTCCATCTGACGACGCGGTACTTGATGTGTGGGTGACGCCGGGGGCCTCGATCGCCCGCACCTGCTCCACCTTGAGGTTGCCGACGTTCTCGAGCAGTCGCTCGCCTTCGCCCAGCAGGACCGGGACGATGTGGAGCTCGAACTCGTCGATCAACCCGGCCGCGAGGTACTGCTGGATCGCGCTGGCGCCTCCCCCGAGCAACGCATCCCTGCCGTCCGGAGCCTGCCCATGCCGAGCGGGTTCTCCTCGCTCTGGTGTTAGCCGGCGACGAATCCGTCCAGCGAAACGGACACCTGGAACCTGAACGCCCCCACCGGGTCAGGTGCGCCGATAGACCCGAACGCCGAGCGGAACGAACAGGGCGAGGATCCCGACGAACCACGCAGTCGATTGCCACAGCAGCGTTCCCAGGCTCGGGACGTTGCCGACCAGTTCGACGGGAGCCTTCGTGTAGAGGTCGCCGAGGGTGAGGACGCGGACCGTCTCGGCCCAGATCGAGACCGGATTGACGTGCGACCAGGCCTGTAGCCATCCCGGGAAGTTGGTGTCCGGAACAAAGGCCGAGCTGGCGAAGACGATGGGGAAGACGAGCGTGAACGTCGCAGCCTGCACGGCCTCCACGGTCTTCAGCGAGAGGCCCGCGAACGCCGCGACCCACGTGAAGGAGTAGCCCACCAGAACGACCCCCCCAAAGGCCACCAGGGCCGAGATGAGCCCCTCGTGGAGCCGGTAGCCGACCGCGTAGGCCACCAGGAACATCAGGATCACCTGGAACACGATGACGACGGTGTCGGCGGCGGTCCGGCCGGCGAGGACCGCCGACCGCACCATCGGCAGCGACCGGAACCGATCGATCAGGCCTTTCTGGAGGTCGTCGGCGAGGCCGACGCCGGTCTGTAGGGCGGCGAAGATCGCCGTCTGGACGAAGATCCCTGGCATGAGGAAGTCCACGTACGGGATGGTCGGCGGCAAGGATCGCTCCATCGCACCGCCCCAGACGTACACGAACAGCAACACGAACATGACGGGTTGGATGGTGGAGAAC
>JBKPGU010000204.1:0-9861 GCA_046729535.1 Actinomycetota bacterium | reverse complement strand
CACTCGCCCCAGCCCCCGCCGCCGGGGACGACCACGTGGACCAGGATGGCCCGCTTGACGGTCTCCTCGCCGAAGCTCGTTCGGAACGCTCGGACCAAGGGTAGGGCCACTTCGCGGATCTCGAGGGCTTCGATGGCGAGGGGTTCCGCGCCGGTCATCGGCGGCTTCGAGCACTGGTCATCGGGGAGGTTCGACCGGATCGAAGACGTACCGTCCGTCTTCGGTCATCCAGACGGCTCCCAGCCCGCCGGCGAAGCACGCGTCGAACACAACGGCCGAGGTGTCCCGCCACCTCCGCCCCAGCTCTGGGTCGTTCGACCGGAGCGCCTGATGGTCTTTCGGGATGGCCACGACCACCCCCGGCCCGAGCGGCGCGCCGGTCTCCTTCGGCTGGGGCGCCTCGGGCTCCCCATGCGCCTCGAGCAGCACCTCGCCCATCGCCGGAGCCGAGGCCTGGCCGCGGAGGGCTCGGTCGACTCGGTCGGACGCGACGTGCCATCTGACCTCGAAGCGGTCGCTCCGGTCACCCCGGTTGAGGTTGTCGGTCATGTCGCCGTAGAACCGCCGGAACAGCCGGGTGGCGACGCACCCCAACTTCACCAGGTTGAACCGTGCGTTGCGGGCGACCAGCGGATCGTACGTCCAGCGCACCTCGTTGATGCCCTCGTCCATGCACCTCGCTCGCTGGGCCAGTTTCAGCGCGAAGCCCACCCCACGGCGCTGCCACTCGGGGAGCACACCAAGGATGTGCGAGTGGAGATGCAGGCCTTCATCGAACCCGGCGAATCCCAGGACGAACCCCACCAGTTCGTCGCCCGCCCGCGCCCCGTAAAGGAGCCCACCGGCGTGCTGGGCCGCGCGGGTGATCCCGCCGTCGAGGATGTCGTCGCCCCACAGGCTCGCCAGGACTCGCTGGACGCCTTCGGCGTCCTCGAGCTCAGTGAGGGGTTCGACGGAGACACCGGCCGCTTCGGCGGCCTCGTGGACGGTCGCCCAGTGCGATGGAACGCCCATGTCGACCGGAGTCTACCGGCGGGGGCCGAAGGTCTCACCGGTGATGTGGGTCAGGCCGCTGCGGCCTGACGCTCGGACGCCGGGGGGCGAGGCCTGCCGATTAGGGCCCGGCAGGAACGTCAAGCGAGATGGCGCCGCCCCTCCAGGCACGCCACAAGGGGTGGAAACCTCCGAGTTACTACCGGTTGCCTACGCGTCCGGCGGAGGGAGCTCCTGCCACTCGCTCTCCTCCACGCCGGCCCCCCGGCGCTTCTTCACGAAGTTCAGCGCAGCGGCGACCGCGGCGGCGAACATCGCGAAGAGGAAGAATTTGCGAACCTTGCCGCCCTTCTTCTCCTTGTCCTTACCCATCGGTCTCCTCCTTCGGCATCGGTGGGCCTGGATGGACTCGAACCATCGACCTCATCCTTATCAGGGATGCGCTCTAACCGCCTGAGCTACAGGCCCGGGATGAGGCGGTGAGGGCGAAACCCCAGGCTCAGCCCAGCGTATCAGGAAGCCACATAGCGAGCTACGGCGAACGTGGCGTTCCGTCCGAGGTCGGCCACGCCTGCGGCCACGATCCTCCCATCGGCCTGGATGGCCACGTCGCGAGCCCGGTCGACGCCGGAGGAGAAATCGGTCGTGAGCTTCCCACCGGTGCCGAAGCTCGCGTCGATCGTGCCGTCCGCGTTGTACCGGGCCAACGCGAACAGCGCGGAGCCGTTCCGGTCGGCGCTTCCCACGGTCACCAGCCTCCCGTCGGCCTGGATGCCCACGTCTCGAGCCACGTCGAGACCGTCGGTGAAGTCCGTGGTCTGCATGCCGTCTCCATCGAACGCGGCGTCAAGCGTGCCGTCAGAGTTGTACCGAAGGAGGGCGAACTTCGGGTTGCTTCCACCGATCTGCCCGGGAGCGAGGATCTTCCCGTCGGGTTGGATGGTCACGTCGCCGGCGTAGTCGTCTCCCGTGGTCAGGTTCGTGAAGACCTTCCCGTCGCCGTCGAACGTGGGGTCGAGGGATCCGTTCGAGTTCAACCTGACCAGGGCGAAGGAGCCTCCGTCCCGGGAGACTCTGCCGCCAACGACGACCTTCCCGTCTGCCTGAATGGCCACGCCATAGGCGCGGTCGTCACCGCTGGTGAGGTCCAGGGTGAGCTTGCCGTCGCCACTGAAGGAGGTGTCCAGCGACCCGCTCGAGTTGTACCGGCCCACAGCCCATCGCCCGCTCTTGCCGGCCGAGGCCACACCGACAGCGACGATCCTGCCGTTGGGTTGGATGGCCATGTCTCGGCTGTCGTCGTTCCCACTCGTGAAGTCGGTGGTGGCCTTCCCGTCGCCACTGAAGGAGGTATCGAGCGACCCGTCAGTCTTGAACCGGGCCACGGCGAACCGTCCTCCCTGGCCGGATGCGGTCCCTGCGGCCACGATCTTCCCATCCGCTTGGATACCGAGGTCACGCGCCGCATCGAGCCCCGTGGTGAAGTTCGTGGTGAGCTTTCCGTCCCCGCTGAAACTCAAGTCCAGCGACCCGTCGGTCTTGTACCGGGCCAAGGCGAAACTGCCACCACTCATCGCCGCGCTCCCGGCCACCACGATCTTGCCGTCCGTCTGAAGCGATACGCCCAGTGTCTCGTCGGCGCCGTTGGTGAAGTTGGTGGTGACCCGCCCATCTCCGCTGAACGTGACGTCCAGGTCCCCACCTGCGGCGAGGGCCAGCCCACCGACCCACGCAACCACAACGAACGTAGACACGACGACCGCGGCCTTGCGCCAAGACATGGATCCTCCGAACCCACCAGTGGTCGGTTGGGGTCATCCCCCGCAGGTCTCCGAAGGGGGATGACTCCCTAGCCAGGACGATGACGGACAGTCGATCCACGGGTCAAGAGAAATTGGACATTCCAAGCGCGATTTTCAAACGGCGCCAGATCAGCGGCGCTCTTCGCCCAGCGTGACCTTGATGCCTCCGACCACGTCGGCGCACAGGTTGTACAGCAGGGCCACCAGCATGTTCACCAGGGACCACACGATCACACCACCGACGCCGATCAGGAACATCCTCGAGAAGATCCAGTACCCGTGGAACTTGAACCCTGCCCTCGGCGACCCGAATCCGATGTCCGACAAGAGCTTCGACATCGAGTCGAGGACCCCGATCACGCCGAGCACCCAGTACAGGAGGAGGAGGGCGAACATGAACACCAGCATCAGGCAGAAGTAGAAGAGCAGCGAGAACTTCAACACCGACCACGCGTTGATCCGGCGGATGACGACGTTGGTCCGGCGGCCCGTGGAGGGCGGTGCCTCGCCCCGAGCCCTGATCTCTTCCGTCGTGACCACCGGCCTCATCCTTTCACCACTCCAACCGGCCGCAGGCGGGCAACGATCCTGGACAGGCCCGCGCCTTCACAGGCTTTTACCACCTGGGAGACGTCTTTGTACGCATATGGTGCCTCTTCGGCCAGCAATTTCGGGTGGGACGAGGCGACCGCGATCCCCTCTCCCTCCAGGCGCTGCACGAGCTCGCGCCCCGACATCACCTTCTTGGCCTGCGTTCGAGACATCGCCCTTCCCGCTCCGTGACACGTCGAGGAAAACGACTTCCGGGACGCCTCGTTGGTTCCGACCAGAACGTACGACGCGCTCCCCATACTGCCAGGGATCAGCACCGGCTGGCCGAACGAACGATATCGAACAGGAACCTCGGCGTGCTCCGGGCCGAAGGCCCGCGTCGCACCCTTCCGGTGGACGCAGAGGTTCCGTACCCGGCCATCCACGTTGTATTCCTCGAACTTGGCCAGGTTGTGAGACACGTCATAGACCATCGACATGCCGAGGTCCTTCGCTGAGGACCGAAACACGGCGCCGAAGGATTCCCTCACCGCGTGGGCCAGCACGTGGCGATTCGCTCTGGCGAAGTTCGCGGCCGCCGCCATTGCCCCCATGTACCGATGGGCCAGCTCGTGCTTCAGTGGAACGCTGGCCAGCTGTCGGTCGGGCACCTCGATCCCGAGTTCCCGGCCCGCAGCGTCGACGGACTTCAGGTGGTCGGTGCACACCTGGTGCCCCAACCCGCGAGAACCGGAATGGAGCATCACGCATACCTGCCCGGCGCTCAGCCGCATGGCTTCTGCGGCGGGCTGGTCGAAAACCTGGTCGACCACCTGGACCTCCAGGAAGTGGTTGCCAGCCCCCAAGCTGCCCAGTTGCCCGCCACCGCGCTCCCGCGCTCGGTCGGACACGAACTCCGGCTCGGCCGAGTCCATGGCTCCGTGGTCCTCGCAAAGCTCCAGGTCCTCATCCCAACCGAGGCCCTGCGTCAAGGGGTACCGCGCGCCTTCGGTCAGGACGCGATCGACTTCCGATCCCTGGAGCTTGAGCGCCCCGCCGGTCCCGGTCCCTCGTGGCACCCGTCGGCCCAGCGTTCTGATCACCTCGCGGATCCGTGGGCGCCCGTCCGGTTCCCATTCCAGGTCCGACCGGATGAGCCGCACACCGCACGCGATGTCGAAACCGACGCCCCCAGGGGAAACCACACCGTCGTGTTCGGCATCCATCGCCGCCACGCCGCCGATCGGGAAGCCATACCCCCAATGGATGTCCGGCATAGCGAACGAAGCGACCACGATGCCGGGGAGCGTGGCCACGTTCGCCACCTGTTCGATCGCGCGGTCCTCGATGGCCTTCGCCATGAGGTCCTGCGTGGCGAACACGACGCCCGGAACCCGCATCCCGAGGACCGTACCGATGGGGATGCGCCACTCGAACTCCCCGATGCGCTCGGGCTGTGACGCCCCTTCAGACATCAAAGTAGACCGTGGCCTCCCAAGCCCCGTCGCCTTGCTCCACGGCGAGCTGATGGAGCGTGGCCGCCTTGATCTCAGCACCGTCTGACGGGTCCGGGCTCACACCCCAGAGGATCCGCACTCCGAGCAACCCCCCGTCTCGCTCCACCGCTACGCGCGCGATGCGAGCTTGGTATTGATCGACCAGGAAAACCAGCTCATCCAGAATCGTGACCAGGGTGGCAGGCAGGTCGTGCTCGTCGATCTCCGTTACTACCGTTTCCTCGTCTTTCCCGTGATCGGTCGTCGCGCCCATGATCTCGAGCAGCCCGAGACAGGCGTTCTTGAACAGTTCCTCCAGCGTTCTCCCATGTGCGCGGAGCCCGATGTCGGCGGTGTGCTCGAGGACCTCGAACGGCGCCGGCTCACCCACCGCGTTCATGCGGTGATTATGGTTCCTGCGATGCGCGTAGAAACCGAGCCGACGGCAGCGTCCCGAAGGGATCTCTGGACGATCTTCGCCGTGCAGGCGCTCCGGGCCCTGCTGTACGGGTTCGGAAGCGTCCTCATCGGCTCGGCCCTGGCAAGAGCGGGCTACTCCGGCTTCAGGGCCTCGTTGGTGTTCACGTCGATGCTGGTCGGGTTCGCCTTCATCTCGATCATGGTCGGCACGCGCGGTGACTACCTGGGTCGCCGCCGCGTCTACGGTGGACTCTTCGTGGTCATGGGGGTCGCCGGGACGGTGTTCGCGCTGACCAGATCGCTTCCCGCCCTCGTTCTCGCCGCGCTGACCGGGACCATCTCCGTCGAGGCGAACGAGTCGGGCCCCATCACCTCGCTCGAGCAGGCCATGATCCCCCAGGCCGCGGGGCCTCCGTCGAACCGGACCCGGGCGTTTTCCCGGTACAACGCCATCGCCTATCTGGCGGGGTCGCTTGGCGCGCTGGCGGCCGGGGGCCCGGACTTCTTCCGAAGGTTCTTCCCGGCCGTTCCCGCCAGCCAGCGGTTCCTCCTGGCCTATCCCGCCGTGGCCGTAATCTGCGTCCTGCTCACAATGCGCCTGTCCTCTGGGGTCGAGGCCGGTGAGGAACTCACCCGCGAACGACGGTTCCCGCTGGTCGAGTCGAAGCGCAAGGTGGCCGGGCTCTCGGCGCTGTTCGCCCTGGACTCCTTTGCGGGCGGATTCGTGGTGGCGTCCTTCCTCGTGTTCTGGTTCCAGAAGAAGTTCGGCGCCTCCACGGAGCTCATGGGCGTGGTGTTCTTCCTGGTGGGGCTGCTGCAGAGCGTGTCGTCCGTCGCCGCGGGTTGGGTGGCCGGCCGCATCGGGCTGTTGAACACCATGGTCTTCACCCACCTCCCTTCGAACGTGTTGCTGATCCTGATCCCGTTCATGCCGACCCTCGAGCTGGCCATCGGCATGCTGCTGGCCAGGTTCGCCATCAGCCAGATGGACGTGCCGGCGAGGCAGGCCTACGTGGTAGGGGTGGTCGGTCCCGCCGAGCGAACGGCCGCTGCCTCCTACACGAACACCGCCCGCTACGTGGTCAGGCCGGGAGGTGCATTGCTGGGCGGCTACGTCACGGACGCGATCGGTCTCTCATTCTCGTTCGTCATCGGCGGCGCGTTGAAGATCGTCTACGACCTCATCCTGCTGGCCACCTTCCGGAGAGTCCAGCCGAAGGACTGATCGGCACCGTTCGCCCGCCGCCGAAACCGGACCGGTGGGCCGGCTATTCCTCCATCTGCATGACGACCGGGGCGACCGCGGCGACGGAGCGGCCCTTCTCCAGCCGCATGACCCGGACGCCCTGGGTCGCCCGGCCGGCCTTGCGGACCTGTGACGCCGGGACCCGGATGACCACGCCGTCGTTGGCGATGACCAGGATGTCCTGATCCTTGCTGATGGGGAAGGCGCCGGCCAGGACGCCGACCCTCGACGTCAGCATCGCCGTCTTGACCCCCAACCCGCCCCGGCCCTTGCGCGGGTATTCCTCGAACGGCGTGCGCTTTCCATAGCCGTTGTTGGTCACGGTCAGCAGGCCGTCCCCCTGGCTGGTGGCAACCATAGCGATGACCTCGTCCTTCGGCCGCAGCCGCATGCCGATCACGCCGGAGGCCGGACGGCCCATAGGTCGGGCGGCCTTCTCCGAGAACCGGATGGCCTGGCCCATCTTCGATACCAGGATGATGTTGTCCTTGCCGTCCGTGAGCAGCGTGCCGATCAGCTCGTCGCCCGGGCGGAGGTTGATCGCCGCCAGGCCGGTCCGCGGGGAGTCGTACTCGGCCAGCGCCGTCTTCTTGACCACGCCGTTCTTCGTGGCGAACACAAGGAGCTTGTCTTCCGGGTAGTCCTTGAGGTCGATGACCGAGGCGATCTTCTCGTCGCCTCCGAACCCCATGCCCGGCAGGTTCGCCACGTACGTTCCCCGGCCCGTGCGGGAGCCCTCGGGCACCTCGTGGACCTTGGTCCGGTACACCTTGCCGCGGTTCGTGAACACCAACAGCCAGTGGTGCGTCGTGGTGGTGAACACCTGGCTGATGATGTCGTCGGCCTTGAGGTTCGCCCCGATCACGCCCCGTCCGCCACGCCCCTGGCGTCGGTAGGTCTCGACGGGCAGGCGCTTCACGTACCCGGCCCGCGTGATCGTGATGATCACGTCGGTCTCCTGGATCAGGTCCTCCATATCGAGCTCGCCCTCGTCGGCCTTCAGCTCGGTCCGGCGAGGGTCCGAGAACCTCTTCTTGATGGTGAGGAGCTCGTCCTTGACCACGCCGAGGATCGCCGCCGGGCTCTTCAGGAGGGCCTTGAGTCGCTTGATGGCGGCCAGCAGCTCCTTGTGCTCGTCCTCGAGCTTCTGCCGCTCCAGCCGGGTCAGCCGCCGCAACGGCATGTCCAGGATGTAGTTCGCCTGGATCTCGGAGAGCTTGAACTTCTGCATGAGCTTGGTTCGGGCCACGTCGGCGTCGGCGGCGGCCCGGATGATCCGGATCACCTCGTCGATGTTCTCCAGTGCGATGAGCAGGCCCCGGACGATGTGATCCCGCTCTTCAGCCTTGCGAAGCTCGAACCGGCTCCGCCTGGTGACCACTTCCACTTGGTGGTCGATGTAGTGCTTGATGACCTGGTCGAGGCGGAGCGTCCGAGGAACTCCGTCGACCAACGCCAGCATGTTCACGCCGAAGCTGTCCTGGAGCTGGGTGTGCTTGTACAGCTGGTTCATTACGACGTGCGGGTTGGCCCCCCTCTTGAGCGGGATCACCAACCGCATACCCCCCCGCCCGCTCGACTCGTCGCGGAGATCGGCGATGTCGGTGATCCGTCGCTGGTTGACCAACTGGGCGATCTTCTCGGCGAGGCGAGCCTTGTTCACCATGTACGGAAGCTCCGTGACCACGATCTGCTGACGCCCCTGCCGGTTCTCCTCGATGTTCGCCCGGGCCCGGACCTTGATCGAACCCCGCCCGGTCTCGTACGCGTCCTTGATGCCCTCCCGGCCGATGATCAGCCCGGCCGTGGGGAAATCCGGGCCCTTGATCTTCTTCATGAGATCGCGGACGGAGATGTCGGGGTTTTCGATGGCCGCGATGACGCCTTCGATGACCTCGCCCAGGTTGTGCGGCGGGATGTTGGTAGCCATCCCGACCGCGATCCCCTGCGACCCGTTCACCAGCAGGTTGGGGAATCGGGCCGGAAGGACCAGCGGCTCCTGCTCGTACCCGTCGAAATTGGGGACGAAGTCGACCGTCTCCTTGTCGATGTCCCGAAGCATCTCCATCGCCAGCGGCGAGAGCCGCGCTTCGGTGTACCGCATGGCGCCGGCCGGATCGCCATCGATGGAGCCGAAGTTGCCTTGAGGGTCGACCAGCGGATAACGGAGGGAGAAGTCCTGGGCCATGCGGACCAGCGCGTCGTAGACGGCCTGGTCTCCGTGCGGGTGGTACTTCTTGATCACGTCACCGACCGCGGATGCGGACTTCCGGCGAGGCCGGTCCGACTGGAGCCCGCCTTCCAGCATCGAGAACAGGATCCTTCGGTGTACCGGCTTGAGGCCGTCGCGCACGTCGGGGAGGGCGCGGGAGACGATGACCGACATCGCGTAGTCGATGAAGGAGGACCGCATCTCCTCCTCGATGACGACGCGTTCGATCCGGTCGGCGGTCGTGGCCATCTAGCGCGTCCTTCGATCCAACACGGTCAGTGGCGCCCTACGCGTCGATGAACGCTTCCTTGGCGTTCTGCTGGATGAAGTCCCGGCGGGCCTCGACGTCTTCGCCCATAAGGGCGCTGAACACCAGATGCGCTTCGGTGGCCTCCTCGATGCTCACCTGCTTCAGCACCCGCGTCTCGGGGTTCATGGCCGACTCCCAGAGCTGTTCGGCCTCCATCTCGGCCAATCCCTTGAAACGCTGGATATCCATCTTCTTATGGCCGTTCTGCGTGCGGAGATCGTCGAGGGCCTTGTCGTCGTGCACGTACGTGTACTTCCCGTCCGCCTTGACGCGGTAGAGCGGCGGCTGCGCGACGTACACCTTCCCGGCGTCGATCAGCCCAAGCATGTGGCGGAAGAAGAAGGTCAGCAGGAGCGTCCGGATGTGCGCGCCGTCCACGTCGGCGTCCGCCAGGATGGCGACCTTCCCGTACCGGGTCTTCGCCAGCTCGAACTCGTCTCCGATCCCCGTCCCGATGGCGCTGATCAGCGCCTGGATCTCGAGGTTCTGCAGGGCCCGATTCAACCCGGCCTTCTCGACGTTCAGGATCTTGCCCCGGATGGGGAGGATGGCCTGGAACGACCGATCCCGGGCCTGCTTGGCCGAACCGCCGGCCGAGTCACCCTCCACGATGAAGATCTCGCACACCTCGGGATCGGTGAGCTGGCAGTCGGCCAGCTTCCCGGGGAGCGACGTCGACTCGAGCAGGCCCTTGCGCCGCGTCAGGTCCCGGGCCTGGCGCGCCGCCATCCGGGCCTTGGCGGCCTGCATGCACTTGCCCACGATCCGCTTGGCGTCCCCCGGGTGCTCCTCCAGCCACGTCATCAGGTGCGCGTTGACCGACGTCTCGACGAAGGAGCGCATCTCGGTGT
>JBKPGU010000203.1:0-6606 GCA_046729535.1 Actinomycetota bacterium | reverse complement strand
ATCAGGGCTTGCTCGCTCGTAACGAAGGTCGTGGCGGACGCCTTGCAGGAGGGGCAGTACCTGGCGTACCAGGGCATGCAGAGCGTGGCGACCCCCGAGTTCGAACGGGAGCCTCCCCCGGCCGAGTTGGGACCGGAGGAGGCAGCTCCCGATCGCCGCCCCATCCGCCTGTCGGAGGATGAAGCCGCCTTCTTCGGCGCGACCCTCGAGGAGGGGGCCGAGGCCCAGGAGGGGGCGCCGGCCGAACCAGGCGAACCTTCGGAGGGGGCTGCGGAGCCGGATGCCCCGGCCCCCGCCGGCACGTCGGCCACGTGGGCGGCCCCGAAGGAGGACACGGACCAGGAAGCCTCCACCCTTCCCGACATGACCGGAGCCGAGGTCGCTTCGTCCGAGGGGCGTGAGCTCCTGGAGGAAACGATCGACCGCCCCATCCAGCCGGGCACCGGCACCGAAGGCGAGCCCGAGGGATCGGACGAGGACCAGGGGAGCGTGTCCGAACAGGTCGCCAAGGGATCGTCATGACCGTTCCCGACCGGATCCCCGCCGACGTCGTGAAGCGTCTCCGCGACGAGACCGGCGCGGGCATGATGGACTGCAAGCAAGCCCTGGTCGAGGCCGGCGGCGTCTTCGAGAAGGCCAGGGAGATCCTGCGCAAGGCAGGCAAGGCCGGACGGGACAAGCGCCAGGGCCGGAGCGCGCGCGAGGGCGTGATCGACTCCTACATCCACCTGGAGGGCAGGATCGGAGTCCTGGTCGAGGTCAACTCCGAGACGGACTTCGTGGCCCGGACCGACGACTTCAAGCGCCTGGCCCGCGAGGTTGCCATGCAGATCGCGGCCCTTCGTCCCCGGTGGATCTCTCGCGAAGAGGTTCCGCAGGACGTCATCGAGGGCGAGCGGAAGATCTACGAGGAGCAGGCCCGGACCACCGGGAAGCCGGAGAACGTCCTGTCCAAGATTGTGGAGGGGAAGCTCGAGGCGTTCTACAAGGAGGCCGTGCTGCTCGACCAGGTCTACATCCGCGATGACAAGCGAACGGTGGGCGATCTGGTCGACGAGGTCTCCGCCAAGGTGGGCGAAAAAGTGGCCGTGCGCCGGTTCGCCCGGTTTCAGCTCGGAGAGGACGTCTGAGGCCGGCGATGGGTCCGGGCGAGCCGTTCCAGCCCAGCGAACCGCTCTACCACCGCATCCTCCTCAAGCTCTCCGGCGACGCGTTCGCCCCGCCCGGACAGGGGTTCGGCATCTCCGGGGAGTCGACCTGGCTGGTGGCAAAACAGCTCCAGGAGATCGTCTCGATGGGGGTGGAGGTCGCGGTCGTCGTCGGCGGAGGCAACATATGGCGGGGCCGGCAGGCCCCGGGGATGGATCGAGCCCGGGCCGACTACATGGGCATGCTGGCCACCGTCATGAACGCCCTCGCGTTGCAGGACGCCCTGGAGCGAACCGGCGTTCACACGCGGGTGCAGACCGCCATCCAGATGGCCCAGATCGCCGAGCCCTACATCCCCCTTCGCGCGATCCGGCACTTGGAGAAGGGGCTCGTGGTGATTTTCGCGTGCGGCATGGGCGTGCCGTTCTTCTCCACCGACACCACCGCGGCGCAACGGGCCCTCGAGATCAAGGCGGAGGCCATCCTGAAAGGAACGAAGGTCGACGGCGTCTACGACTCGGACCCGAACGTCAATCCCGGCGCGGTCAAGTTCGACACGCTCGAGTACATCGAGGTCCTGAAGCGCGGGTTGACCGTGATGGACGCCACCGCGATCTCCCTTTGCATGGAGAACAACCTGCCCATCCTCGTGTTCGACCTTCGGAAGGAGGGGAACATCAAGCGGGCCCTGGTCGGGGAGCGGATCGGGACGCTCGTCAGCAGCGCGCCTTGAGCGTTGCCCTTCGCGTCGGTGGTCCTGGAACGAAGCAGTAGGTAGGCTGCTGGTGAAGAGCTGCTCAGCTGCCCAGGGACCAGAGAGGACGGGGCCAGTACAGTGGCAGTCGAGGACACGCTGCAGGACGCGGAACAGAAGATGAAGAGCGCCGTGTCGGTGACGCAGGAGGAACTGGCTGGCATCCGGACCGGTCGAGCGAACCCCAAGCTCCTCGACCGGGTGACCGTCGATTACTACGGCACGCATGTCCCGCTTCGCGACCTCGCCGGTTTCTCGGTCCCCGAGCCCCGCCTGCTGGTTATCCAGCCATACGACAGGAATGCCATGACCGCGATGGAGAAGGCGATCATGTCCTCGGACCTGGGCCTGACCCCGTCGAACGACGGGAACGTCATCCGGCTGTCGTTCCCTCCCCTCACCGAGGAACGCCGGAAGGACCTCATCAAGCTGGCACGGGAGCGGGTCGAGGAGGGGCGCGTATCGGTTCGCAACGTGCGTCGCCATGCGAAAGATTCGCTTGAACGGCTTGAGCACGACCACACGATCTCCCAAGATGACCTGCATCGGGCCGAGCAGAGGCTCCAGAAGCTCACCGACCAGTTCGTGGCCGAGATGGACCAACTCCTCGAACACAAAGAGAAGGACCTCCTGGAGGTCTGAATGGCGGACGAAGGCGAGGATCGCAACAGCGGGTTCGACGACCTCTTCGAGGATCTCGACAAGTTCTTCGCGCCCGAGGAAAAGCCAGAGGGCCGACGCCGTCGCGGCGAAGGCGGTACGGAGAGTCCGGCGGCCGGAGGAACCGGCCCCGACCGGACGGGAGACGCCACCGACCGAACTGGAGACGCCACCGACGCCGGCTCGCCAGCGCCCTCGGAGGACGAGATCCTGTCCGGCGACTGGTTCGACGTCGAGGGGCTCGACCTCGGCGAACCCGCTGAGGCACCTGCTCCCGCCTCGGCCGCTCCCTCGGAGCCACCCGCGCCGGCCGCCCCAGCTGAGGAGCCCCCGGCCGTCCAAGCGACGCCTCCGCAAGAGATCGCTCCCAGTGGGGAGCGGCAGGAGGCGACAGCAGGGGCAGGGGCGGACCGTTCCAGCGGACCGACCGCGGAGATGAGCCAACAGGACTGGAACCGTGTGAGGCAGGCGTTGGGCGACGAGGGAGGCACCACGGAGGCGGATGAAGTCGCTGCCCCCGAGCGCAGGGGTCCGCCGGATCTGGACCTGTTCCCGTCCGAGGAGGAGTTCACTGCGGCGGAGGAAGAAGGGCGCCACGAGCTCACACTGGATGACCTGAAGAAGGCGCCCGCTGAGTATCAGCACCTCCCTCGCCCCGACGAGGAGGGGTTCGTGGGCGATCGAGACGCGATCCGGGAGGACCGGGGCGCGTTCCTGGGCGAGCGGGAGGGCGTGCGCGACGACTTCGCCGACGTGGACGAGCGGCCCCTCGTGCCGGAGTCGACCTCCGGAGAGGGGTGGCAGGAACCCGGCGCCGCCGGATGGGTGGAACCGGGTGCACCGGGGGAGCCGTGGCAGGAACCGGCCGCGACCGACACTTCGGAGGAACCGGCCGGCCGGTCGGGACAGCAGGGTGCGCCGGGCATCGCCGAGGTGGAGGCCGCGGCCGACCAGATGGCCGAGGAATTCAGGACCGGGCTGCCCCCCGACGACGAGCTCCTGGCGGATCTTCGGTATCGGGAACAGCGCCGGACGGTGAAGGTCGGTGAGCCGGAGAGCCTGATGGGGCCGACCTGGGAGGAACCCGGGTCAGAGGTCGTCGCCCCGGAGCCATCTGCCCCCATGTTCGCCGGCCGGAACATGCCCATGGCGTTGCTGACCGCTGTGGTCTTGGCCGTGCTGGCGCTGATCTCGATCGCCATCGACAAAGCCTTCTTCGCCTTCATCGCCGGCGGTGTGGTCCTAGTCGGTCAAGCTGAGGTGTACGCCGCCATGCACCGCAAGGGCTACCAGCCGGCCACCGCGCTCGGCCTGGTGGTCGGGGGCCTGCTCCTCGCCGCTGCCTATCTGAAGGGCGAGCAGGCCATGCTGTCGCTCGTCGTGCTGGGCACGGTGCTGTCCTTCCTGTGGTACATGGCGGCGGGCCCCAAGGCGAGAGATGGCGCGTTGGTCAACATCGGCGCGACCATGCTGGGACTGGCCTACGTTCCCCTGATGGCCGGCTTCCTGCTGATCATCCTGGCCCAGCCGGTCTCGGGGAGGGCCCTGACGCTGGCCCTTTTGGGCATGACCTTCCTGTACGACGCTGCGGCGTTCGTGATCGGGTCGCTTTGGGGAAGCCGGGCGCTGGCCCCCACCATCAGCCCGAAGAAGTCCTGGGAGGGGTTGCTGGCGGCGACGTTCGTGACCTTCATCGTCTCGATCGCCGTGCTGCCTTCCATCGATCCCCTGACGCTGGGCCGGTCGGTCGGCCTGGCCTTGGTCATCGCCGTGTTCGCCCCCCTCGGCGACCTCGCCGAGTCGCTGATGAAGCGGGATCTGGGGGTCAAGGACATGGGGTCCGTGCTTCCAGGGCACGGCGGGATCATGGACCGCATCGACTCGGCCCTTTTCGTCATCCCGGCCGCTTTCGCCTTCCTACGGCAGATCTTCTAGGCAGCACCGGAGCCCGCTCGAGGAAGGCGAACGGTCCAGCCCCATGTTCCGATCTTGTCAACGCTCTCGAACAATGGGGGTTCCGGGGGGTAACCTCTAAGGGCGATGCGGTCTCTCGCGATCCTCGGATCAACCGGCTCCATCGGGACGCAGGCGCTCGACGTCGTTCGGCGCAGTCCCGACAGGTTCAAGGTTGTGGGACTGGCGGCTGGCAGCCGGCACGAGCTGTTGGTGGGCCAGGTCCGGGAGTTCATGCCGCCTCTGGTGGCCATCGCCGACGAGGATGCCGCCAAGGACGTGACCCGCCAGCTCGGATCCGTCCGAGGGGTGGAGATCTTCTCCGGCCCCGAGGCCACCGAGACCCTGGCCCGGGAGACGTACGCCGACATGGTCCTCAACGCCATGGTGGGGGCGGTCGGCCTGGGTCCCTCTCTGGCCGCCCTCCAGTCGGGGAAGATGCTGGCCCTGGCCAACAAGGAGTCCCTCGTGGTCGGCGGCGAGCTGATCATGGACCTGGTCAAGGGCGAGCCCGATCGCCTCATCCCAGTCGACTCCGAGCACTCGGCCCTGGCCCAGTGCCTTCGCGGCGAACGACGCGAGGACCTGAAGCGGGTCATCGTCACCGCGTCCGGCGGACCTTTCCGGGGGTGGACCCGCCAGGAGCTGGCCAAGGCCTCGGTCAAGGAGGCCCTGGCCCATCCCACCTGGAACATGGGTCCGAAGATCACGATCGACTCGGCGACGCTGATGAACAAGGGGCTCGAGGTGATCGAGGCCCACTACTTGTTCGGCCTGGACTACAAGCTCATCGACGTCGTGATCCATCCGGAGTCGATCGTCCACGGCATCGCCGAATTCGGTGACGGCAGCATGATCGCCCAGATGGCGGCCCACGACATGCGGCTGCCGATCCAGCTGGCCCTGGGGTTCCCGGACCGGCTCGGAGCGGGGATCAAGGGCCTCGACCTGGCGACCCTGGGTCGGCTCACGTTCGAGCAGCTGGATCGCGAGGCGTTCCCCGCGGTCGACCTGGCCTACCGGGCCGGGCTGCTGGGCCTGACCTACCCTGCCGCCCTGAACGCGGGCAACGAGGTGGCCGTGATGGCGTTCCTGGAAGGGAAGGTCGGCCTCATCCAGATCCCCGAGGTCGTGGCGGCCGTCCTCGACGAGCACGACGCGGCCCAGGTCGTCTCGGAGGTTGCTTTGATTCGGGCCGACCGATGGGCCAGGGCGCGAGCGGCCGAGATCATCGATTCGCTGTAGGCCCGCAGGCTGGAAGGTCAATGACCGAATCGCTGGGAGTCCTCATCTTCGTCCTCGTCCTCCTCATCGTGGTGATGATCCACGAGGCGGGCCACTTCTTCACAGCGAAGGCTTTCAAGATCAAGGTCGAGGAGTTCTTCGTCGGGTTCGGGCCGCGCCTGTTGTCGTTCCGGCGCGGCGAGACCGAATACGGGGTGAAGGCCCTGCCCTTCGGTGGTTACGTTCGGATCGCGGGGATGAATCCGTTCCAGGAGTCGCCCCCGGAGGACCTTCCCCGGACGTTCGGAGCCAAGCCCATCTGGCAGCGGGCGATCGTGATCGCCACCGGCCCCGTCACCCATTTCGCGATGGCCATCCTGTTCCTGGCCATCTATTCGATGAGCATCGGAGCCCGAACCCCCACCCGACCAGTGATCGACCAGGTCGAGGCGCAGTTGGATGGGCGAACCTCGCCGGCGGCCATCGCCGGACTCAGGGAGGGCGACGAGGTGATCGCCGTGGACGGCCGCCCCGTCGGGAACATCGACCGGTTCATCGCCTATACCCGCCCCCGTGCCGGGCAGGAGCTCACTCTCACGGTGAAGCGCGACGACCGCACACTGACCCTCCGAGCCACCCCCGTGCTGTCCAACGTGGGCGGGAAGGAGGTCGGAAGACTCGGGGTGATCCTGGACGCGGCCAGGCAGCGCGCAGACCCGCTCACCGCCGTCGGCCGGGCCGGCATCCAGGTCGGATCGCTGGTGAAGGCGATCTTCCTCCGGCTCGGGGATATCTTCGGGCCGACGGGACTGGAGAGGATCGGACAGCTCCTATCCGGTGCGCCCCGCCGGGTGGACGATCCGACC
>JBKPGU010000202.1:0-2808 GCA_046729535.1 Actinomycetota bacterium | reverse complement strand
ACCCCGGGGCACACGCCCGGTTCCTCGTGCTTCCGCGCGCCCGACCAGTTCTTCAGCGGAGACTTGGTGTTCCGGAGCGCCATCGGCCGGTACGACTTCCCCAACTCCTCGGCCGATGAGATGTGGGCCAGCCTGGCCCGTTTCGTTACGCTGCCCGGCGACCTCGACGTGTATCCCGGCCACGGGGACGCCACGACCGTGGAGCTGGAGCGCCGGACGAACCCGTTCCTGCGGAACCTCGCCTGATCGGGGGGGCATGGACCTTTCCCCGCCGAGAGGGACGCAGGACTTCCTTCCGCCCGAGGGCGAACAGATGCGCGCGCTGTACGAGCGGGCGTCCCGGCTGGCTCACCTCCACGGTTTCCAGTACGTCGAAACGCCGGTGTTCGAGTCCTCGGACCTCTTCCGGGCCACGTCGGGGCAGACCAGCGACATCGTGGAGAAGGAGATGTACACGTTCGCCGACCGCGGCCGGCGTTCGCTGACGCTCCGCCCGGAAGGGACCGCCCCGGTCATGCGGGCCTACCTCCACCGCAGGCACGATCTTCCCTCGCCGTTCAAGGCGTTCTACCTGGCCAGGATGTACCGATACGGCCGCCCCCAGGCCGGCCGGTTCCGCGAGCACCGCCAGTTCGGGGTGGAGATCATCGGTGCTCCAGAGCCACCGGCCGACGTGGAGGTGATCGCGGTGGGGGACCGGTTCCTCCGCGACCTGGGGCTCAGCCGCTACGAGATCCAATTGAACACCGTGGGCGATGAGAACTGCCGCCCCGCCTACCGGGAGGAGCTGCTCGGATACCTGAGGGCGAACCGCGAGCGTCTTCGCGACGAGCACCGGGACCGGTTCGAGGTGAACCCGCTCCGGGTGCTCGATTGCAAGGATGATGCCTGTCGCGAGGTTACGGCAGGGGCCCCGAAGCTGATCGACAGGCTGTGCGACCCGTGCCGCGAGCACTTCGAAGCGGCGCAGGCCGGACTGGAGGCCGAAGGGCTGAAGCCGGTCCTGGTCCCGACGATGGTCCGGGGGCTCGACTACTACACCAGAACGGCGTTCGAGTTCGTCAGCCAGGTCCTTTCGGAGGCTCAAGCCACGTTGTTCGGCGGCGGGCGGTACGACGGCTTGGCCGAGGCGCTCGGCGGGCCTCGCGTCCCTGGGGTGGGGTTCGGCATGGGGCTCGAACGGGTCCTGCTGGCACTCCACGACGAGGAGGTCCCACCGCCGGGCGACCCGGGGCTCGACGCGTTCGTCATCGGGTTCGGGGACGGCGGCCGGGCCCAGGCCCGCGACGCCATCCGGGCCATCCGGGAACGGGGCCTGAGCTCCGACATGTTCGAACCGCGGCCGCTCGGGGCTCAGCTGCGCATCGCCGACCGGGTGGGGGCGAGGTTCGCGGTCATCATCGGATACCGGGAGGCCGCGGCCGGGACGGTCACACTCAGGCGCATGTCCGATGGAGACCAGGTGGAGCTCGGGCTGGACGAGGCCATCGAACGGATCCTGGCCCAGAAGCAGGGACGACCGTGAGCGAGGGGCCGGAAGCGCTTCCCGGAGGGCGGACGCACATGTGCGGCGGTCTTCGACTGCAGGACGCGGGACAGCGCGTGGCCCTTGCCGGATGGGTGGGTCGGAAGCGGGATCACGGCGGCGTCATCTTCATCGACCTCCGCGACCGCGAAGGCATCGTGCAGGTCGTCGCGCACCCTGTGGATGCCCCGACCGCGTTCGAAGTGGCCGAGGACATCAAGCTGGAGTCCGTGGTTCGGGTGGTGGGTGAGGTCCGCAGTCGGCCGGAGGGGACGGTGAACCCAGCCCTGCCGACCGGCCAGGTCGAGGTGGTGGCGAGCGAGATCGAGGTGCTGTCCGAGTCGCTGACGCCGCCCTTCCCCATCGAGGACGGGATCGCGACCGACGAGTCGCTCCGTCTGAAGTATCGATACCTTGACCTCCGGCGCCCGGAGATGACGACCGCGCTGCGGCTCCGGCACCGGACGATCCGTTCGATCCGGGCGTTCTTCGACGAGCGCGGGTTCGTCGACGTGGAGACGCCCGACCTGACCAAGAGCACGCCGGAGGGGGCGCGGGACTTTTTGGTCCCCTCGCGGCTCCAGCAGGGCAAGGTCTACGCGCTGCCGCAGTCCCCGCAACAGTTCAAACAGCTGCTCATGGTGGCCGGCCTCGACCGGTACTACCAGATCGTGAGGTGCTTCCGCGACGAGGGCCCTCGGGCCGACCGCCAGTACGAGTTCACGCAGCTGGACATCGAGATGTCGTTCCCCACTGAGGAGGACGTCTTCGAGCTGATCGAGTCGATGTTCGTGGGGGTGATGCGAGACACCGTCGGGGCCGACATCACCGTGCCCTTCCCGCGCCTGACCTACGACGAGGCCATCGACCGGTTCGGCTCCGACAAGCCGGACACCCGGTACGGCATGGAGCTGGCGGACCTGACGAAGGTCTTCGAGGCCAGCGCGTTCCGGGCGTTCGCTTCGGTTGTGGCGGCCGGCGGACAGGTCAGGGGGTTCGCCGCGCCGGATGCCGCGGCATGGAGCCGCCGTGAGCTGGACGGCCTGGTGGACGAGGCGAAGTCGCGCGGTGCCGCCGGCCTGGTTTGGATCGCGTTCGCCGGGACAGAGGTTCGCTCGCCGGTCGAACGACATCTCAGCCCGGACGAGCTGGAAGCCGTCCGTGAGGCGACCGGGGCCGGCGACGGCGACCTAGTGCTGCTGGTGGCCGACCAGCCGACCCGCATGTCGGTGGCCCTCGACGGGTTGCGCCGGCTGATGGCCGAGCGCCTGGGGCTGGTTCCG
>JBKPGU010000201.1:0-10080 GCA_046729535.1 Actinomycetota bacterium | reverse complement strand
ACCAGGGCGATCGGGATGAGGACCACCCAGGAGAAGCGCTGGAGCTGGTCCTCGCGGAGCCGCGGGTAGGTGACCCGGAGCCAGATGATCAGGAACGCCAGGAGGCCGACCTTCCCGATCATCCAGAAGAACCCGGGAAGGAGGTGTCCGATGATCGGCGGGCCGAGGTAACCGCCCAGGAACAGCACGCTGGCGATGGCCGAGAAGGCCATGATGCCCGCGTACTCGGCCAGCATCAGCAGGCCGAACTTCATGCCGGTGTACTCGGTGTAGGCCCCGAAGATGATCTCCGACTCGGCGATGGGCATGTCGAAGGGCGTGCGGTTCAGCTCGGCCAGGGTTGCCACGATGAAGATGAGGAAGCCCACGGGCTGGGTGAACACGAACCAGTAGTGCTGCTGGGCCTCGGTGATCCCGACCATCGACAGCGTCCCCGCCTGCATCACCACCGCCACCGCGGCCAGGATCATTGGCAACTCGTACGCGATGAGCTGCGCGGCGCCTCGGAGGGCTCCGATCAGCGAGAACTTGTTCGCGCTGGCCCAACCCGCCATCAGGAAACCGATCACCGAAACCGTGGTGATGGCCAGCACGTAGAAGATCCCGACGTCGAAGCTCTCGGCGAAGAGCGAATTCGAGAAGGGGATCACGATGAACAGCGCGATGTACGGCACCAGGACCACCGCGGGAGCCAGGGTGAAGATCCACCGGTCGGCCGCCGATGGGACGACGTCTTCCTTCTGGATCAGCTTGATGCCGTCGGCGATCGGCTGGCCGATCCCGTGGAACCGACCGGCGTACATCGGGCCCAGTCGATGCTGCATGTGGGCCATGATCTTCAGCTCGGCGTAGATCACTCCGATCGGGGCCACCAACACGAATCCCAGCACGAGGATGATCTTTGCGATCAGGGCCAGCCAGAAGTTGCCGAACAAGTCGTTGACGAAGCTCTGACCGGCCTCGGCGAGCAGGGCGCGGATCATTCCTCGATTTCCTCGCCTTCTGGCACGGCCCCGGGCCAGGGCTTCGCCTCCCGGGTCATCAGGGCGAAGTCCTTCCGGAGGGGGTGGCCTTCGAACTGCTCGGGGAGCACCAGCTTGATCAAGTGGGGATGGCCGTCGAACACGATGCCGAATAGCTCCCACGCCTCTCGTTCGGCCCAGTTCGCCCCGGACCAGATCTCGGTCAGCGTGGGGCAATGGGGATCGTCCGCCGAGCACTCCACCTTCAGCCGGACGTTGTGCTTCTGCCTGGTCGAATAGAGGTGGGTGACCACCTCGTACCCCTTGCCCTTCGGCGCGTAGTCCACCGCGGTCAAGAAGTCGAAGTAGTCGAAGGCCAGGGCGGCGTCGTCTCGCAGGAACGTGGCGATCTCGACGTACCGGGTCGGGGCGACAGTCACCACCGGATGCCCATGGGACTCCTGGAACGCCAGGATGTCCTCCCCGAATTGTGCGCGGAGGCGGTCGGCGATCTCAGCGGGCGACAGGGGCTTGGGTGAGCTTGCCACTCCACTTCTCCTGGATGTCTTCCTGCTGGATCTTCTCCTGGAGCCTGATGATCCCGTGCAGGAGGGCCTCCGGCCGAGGGGGGCAGCCGGGGACGTACACGTCCACCGGCACGATCTGGTACACGCCCTTCGTCACCGAATAGGAGTCCCAGTATGGTCCTCCGCAGTTCGAACACGAACCGAACGAGATCACGTACTTCGGGTCGGGCATCTGCTCGTACACGCGCTTCAGGGCCGGCGCCATCTTGTCGGTCAGCGTGCCGGCCACGATCATCAGGTCCGCCTGTCGCGGGCCATGGGCGATAGGGATCACGCCCAAGCGCATGAAGTCGTGCTTCGAGGTGGAGGTGGCGATCAGCTCGATGGCGCAACACGCCAGCCCGAAGTTCATGACCCACAACGAGTACTTCCGTCCCCAGTTCAGGATGAACTTCACCGGCTGGGGCATGGGGACGCTGTCCATCAGGCCCACTGCAGCACCTTCTTCCGATACGCGTACAGCAGCCCCAGGGCCAGGATGAACACGAAGATGGCCATCTCGACGACCGCCTGCATCCCCAGTCGTTCGAAGATGACGGCCCACGGGAAGAGGAACACGCTCTCCACGTCGAACACCACGAAGAGGAAGGCGTAGATGTAGTACCGGATCTGGGACTGGGACCAGCCTTCGCCCACAGGGTCGATCCCGCACTCGTAGGTGGTCAGCTTCTCGGCCAGTTGTCGCCGAGGCGCCACCACCCGGGCAGCGGTGAAAGCTGTGGCCACCAGCCCGAGCCCGGCGATCAGCAGGGCGACCAGGATCCCGTATGACTGGAAGTAGCTCTCCACACGCTCCTGCCGTCTAGCGACGAGCTTGTGAACGGATTCTCAAGCGAAGGAGATTCTAGCAAGCACGGCCTGGGCGGCCGAATCGGCGTCGGATCGGCTCAGGCCCGGGTCCGTTTCGGGTCGAGCGCCTCGAGGCCGGCCCTGAGGGCCTCCACGGCTGCCTGGACGTCGCCCTCGGCCAGGTCCAGCTCACCCAGCTCTCGCCAGCACGAAGCCTCCTCCTGCCGCGCGCCGTGCCCGTGGAACGAGCTCACGGCCTCCCGAAGGATCGGCCTGGCCTCGGCGGTTCGGCCCAGGACGCCCAGGATCCGCCCCTTCAGATAGAGGGCACGAGCCTTTTCGAGTTCCTCGGGCGGCGAGTCCAGCAGCGCCCGGTCCGCGAACTCCAACGCGACCTCGGGCTCGTCTTCCACCAACGCCAGCCTGGCCCGCTCGGTGTAGGTGGACAGGAGGTCGCCCGGAGCGCCCAGGTCCACGAGCAGCGCCTCGGCCTTCCCGAGGTGGTCACGGGCCTCGTCCGTCCGGGGCGGATCGCTCTCGATGCAGATGAAGGCGTAGGCGTTGTGCAGCCGGGCCACACTTCGGCGGTCCTCCAGCTCCTCCATGATGACCCGGGCACGGGTTGCGGCCTCCAGGGCCTCCCCCCACTTCCTGGCCTCGGTCAGCACCCGCCCCACGTACCAGTAGACCTTGGCCCGTTGCTCCAGTGAGGTGATCAACGGAGCGGCCAGGAGGGCACGCCGTGCGGCCCGCTCCGCCCGTAGCATGTCCCCGCGCTCGAAGTAGATCGAGATCAGCACCGACTGGAGCTCGACCGCGACCGGGAGGTCGAGGGGGCCGTGGTCCCGTCTGGACAGGAACGACTCGGCCACCTCGGCGGCGTAGGTGAGGTCCCCGACCAGGCGGTAGGCGCGGGCCAGCGCAGCCGCGACGAGGCCTTCGTCTCGCGGAGACAACCCCCCTCGCTCCCGAGCCTCCTCCAGCACGTCCACGGCCTCGTTGAGCTTCCCCAGCTGGATGAGCGCGTCCCCGGTCAGGATCATGGCCTGGCTCCGGACGGCCGGGAGCGCGTACTCCTCCGCCTGCGCCCGGACCGAGCCGAGCACGTCGAGGGCCTCGTGCGGGCGGCCCTGGCGGAGGGCAACCCTGCCCTCCTCGATCCGATAGGCCAAGCGTTCCTCGATGTCCTCCGGGATACCGGTGGTCAGGTAGCGTGGGCTGACCCCGAGCCGCCCGGCGAAGAAGGCCAGCGCCTCGGGCGAGGGCGTTCGGCGTCCCGCCTCGATCTGGCTCACGTAGCTGAGGGAGTACCGGGGTTTGGCCAAGGCCGTCTTCGACAGCCCCGCTTGAACCCGCAGGTCCCTGATCCGATCGGCCAGCTCCACGGGATGGAGTCTAGCCCAGTGTGGATGGCGTTAACAGAGACCTTGACTGATAGTTAAGGTGGTCAGTACCATCTGCCAACGACGTGCGATGGAGGGACACGTGATGAAGCGTCTGGCAGGTTCAGTGCTCGCGTTGGTGGCTGTCCTTTCAGTCCTCCTTGGTACCTCGGCCACCTGGCCGTGGCCCAAGTGAGGTCAACGGCCCGGGGCGGCTGTGGCGTTCATGACCGATCCAGCCGTGGATCGGCCCCCACAAAGCTTCAGCCCCCCGGGCCATCCCCTCTCCGGGGTGAAGGAGCGCGAACCGCGGGATGAGTGAAGGGACCCTCCGCGTGTATCGGGGCGACGACCGCTTCTTCAGGGTCGACGTCACCAACCCCAGCGCGCCGGCGGAGATGCTCGGGGAAGGTGGATGGGTGCCGGTGGTGCCGACGGCCCAAGAGGTCACCGGCCTGCTCAAGGTCCGCGAGCTGACGCCCGAAGAGATCGACGGGCTGGATCTGCCGAGCTGACGTCGATCTAGGATTCGGCGCCGCAGCGGACGGCGATGAACTCCGCGATGTGCAGCAGGGCGGCTCGAGCACGGCCGGGTTCCAGCCGGTCGCCCAAGCTCTTCGCTCGCCGCACCTCCCGGCTGACCGCATCCCTGGCTCGTGAGAGCGAGCCGTCCTCGCGAACGATCTCGAGGGCGCGCTTCAGCCGTTCGTCGGTCGGCGGGCCGGGTCGCAGGAGCTCCGCCAGCTCCTTCCCACTCGCCCCGTCGTCCAACGCATAAAGGACGGGGAGGGTGTAGACCCCTTCGCGCATGTCCTGCCCCGGTTGCTTGCGAAGCTCCTCCTCGGTCGAGATCACGTCCATGATGTCGTCGGACAGTTGGAATCCCGTGCCGAGCGCCATCCCGAAGTCGTCCAGCACCTCGATCGTGTCGAGGGGCGCCTCCGACAGCATGCCGCCCAGCCGGCAGGACGTGGCGATGAGGGCCGCGGTCTTTCGTCGGATGATCTCCATGTAGGCGTCCTCGCTCAGGTCGGTTCGGCCCGAGATGGCCACCTCGCGGATCTGCCCGTCGCACACCGTGGCGATGGTTCTGGCCAGCAGCCGGGTCACCTCGGCCCCGAGGTCGGCGGAGATCTCCGAGGCCTTCGCGAACAGGAAGTCGCCGGTGAGGATGGCGACGGTGTTGTCCCATCGGGCGTTCACCGAGGGGACTCCGTGGCGCGTATCGGCCTCGTCGATCACGTCGTCGTGGTACAGGGTGGCGACGTGGGTGAGCTCGATGGCGGTCGCTCCCTGTACCAATCTCGGGTCGGACCCGTCACCGAAGTAGCCGGAGAGCAGGACCAGGAGAGGCCGGAGCCGCTTGCCGCCCGCCGCCACCAGGTAGGACGCAGCCTCGCTGACGAAGACCGTGTCGGAGCGGACCCACTTCTCCAGCGACTCCTCGACGTCGTTCAACCGGGCCCGCAGCTCCTCCTCGAGGGTGGGGTCCGGAGCCTCGAGGCCGCGGGTCTCACTCCGTGGCATGGCCGCTCTCGTTCGTCATCGACCGCGATGCTACCGGGGCGCGACCGCGGTCACCAAGGAACGCCGTCCGGCTCACGGTCAGAACCTGACCACGGCCGCCGTCTTCAGGAAGCCAAACAGGATGCCGGGAAGGATCCCGAACACCACGGTCAGCACGGCGGGCACGATGACGCCGAGTTCGGCCCACGGCGCGCGTTCGATCGCCGTGGTTTCCACCGGCTCCTGCATGTACATGAGGACGATGACCCGGATGTAGAAGAACGCTGCGATCACCGAGGCGATCACCGCGATCAGGGCAAGTGGCCAGTAGCCCGCTTGGATCGCCGCGCTGAACACCGCCACTTTGGCGATGAATCCCGCGGTCGGAGGGATGCCGGCCAGCGAAAGAAGGAACAGCGCCAGGAGTGCGGCCAGGAAGGGGCTCCGCCTTGCCAGGCCGGCGTACGAGCCGAGCGAGAGGTGCCGCTCGCCCCTGACCGACACCAGCATCACCACGCCGAACGCCCCGACGATCATCGTGGCGTATGCGGCCAGGTAGAACATGGCCGCTTCGATCCCCTGGGGGGTCCCCGCGGCCACGCCGACCAGGATGAACCCCGCGTGGGCGATGGACGAGTACGCCAGCATCCGCTTCACGTTCGTCTGGGCGATGGCCAGCGTGCTTCCCACCACCATGGTCACCGCCGCGATCACCCACACGAACGGCCGCCAGTCGTTCACGTAGGGCCGGAAGGCGACGTTGAACACGCGGAGGAACGCGGCGAACGCAGCCACCTTGGTCCCCGCCGACATGAACGCGGTGACGCTGGTGGGTGCCCCTTGGTACGCGTCGGGCGTCCACATATGGAAGGGGACCGCGGCCACCTTGAAACCGAATCCCACGGCCATCAGTCCAGCCGCGGCGAGACCGATCCCGATCGACGTCTCACCGCTGAGCTTCTGCCCGATGGCAGCCAGGTTCGTGGAGCCCGCCGCCCCGTAGGCGAGGGCGATACCGTACAGGAAGAACGCCGAGGAGAACGCGCCAAGCAGGAAGTACTTCATCGACGCTTCGGCGGATGCCAGGCGGCGCAACGAGAATCCGGTCATCAGGTACAGCGACAGCGAGAGGATCTCCAGCGCCAGGAAGACCACGATGAGGTCGGAGGCGGATGCGATGAGGGTCATGCCTGCGGTGGCGAACAGGAGCAGCGGGTAGTACTCGCCCTTCGCGTCGCCGGCCCGGTCCAGATAGTGGTACGAGAGCAGAACGGCCACGGCCGCCACGCCGAGAAGCACAAGGCGGACGAACACGCTGAACCGGTCGGCCGCGACCATGTTTCCGAGCACGGTCCCCGGCCCGTCCCAGGTCCACAGCCAGATCGAGTAAGCGATGGCGCCGGCGATCCCGCCCAGGGCCAGGAGGGCGTGGGCGCGCTGGTCGGCGTCGGGCAGCAGCGCGTCGATCATCAGAAGCAGGATGGCGGTGCCCACCAGGATCAACTCCGGCGCGATGGGGTGGAACGTGAGTTGTGCCTTGGGAGGACCAGTCGCGAGGAGGCTCAACACGGCGGTCACGGGAGTTCCGTGCTTGGTGGGCAGGCGAGGCATTGCACGACTCGTACGACTTGCTGCGAGGCCGGTTCGATCTTCTTGAGTAAGGGCTTGGGGAAGATGCCGATGAACAGGATGGCCGCGAGGATCGGCGCGAGGATCACGTACTCGCGCAGGTCGAGGTCCCACAGGCCGAAGCGCCCGCGGCCATGGCCGTTCCCGTCTCCGGGGGCGCCGCTCCCCCCGGCGATCACGGGGACGCCGTGCATCGATCGCTGATAGGCCCACAGAAGGTAGATGGCGGCCAGCACGACCGCGGTTACCGCGATCACCGCGTACGCCTTGGTGGCGATGAAGGTCCCCAGCAGGATGAGGAACTCGCCGATGAATCCGTTGAGGCCCGGGAGGCCGATCGAGGACAACGCCACGAACAGGAAAACCCCGGCGAACGCCGGCATCGGCACGGCGAACCCGCCCATCCGGGCCAGGTCACGGGTATGGATCCGTTCGTACAGCATCCCCACCAGGAGGAACAGCGCGCCCGTCGACAGGCCGTGGTTGACCATCTGCAAGACGCCGCCGGAGATCCCCTGTTGGGTGAAGGCGAACGTGCCCAGCACCACGAAGCCGAGGTGGGACACGCTGGAGTAGGCGACGAGCCGTTTCAGATCGGTTTGGATCAGGGCCACCACCGCCCCGTACACGATGCCGATCAGCGCCAGAACCGACACGAACGTCCGGAAATAGTGGGACGCCTCGGGGAACAGCGAGAGGTTGAAGCGGATGAGGCCGTAGGCCCCGATCTTCAGTAGGACCGCGGCCAAGATGACCGACCCGGCGGTGGGTGCCTCCGTATGCGCGTCGGGCAGCCACGTGTGCAGAGGGAACAGCGGCACCTTCACCGCGAACGCCACGAAGAACGCCAGGAACAGCCACCGCGCGGTGTTCACCGCCAGCGACATCCCCTGCAGCGCGGTCAGGTCGAACGTGCCCCGCCCAAGCGCCGACGAGGCCTTGAAGTACAGGAACAGGATGGCCACCAGTAGGAAGGCCGAGCCGGCCATGGTGAAGATGAAGAACTTGATCGCGGCGTAGACGCGGCGTTCGTACCCCCACCCTCCGATGATCAGGTACATCGGGAACAGCAGGGCCTCGAAGAACAGGAAGAAGAGCAACAGGTCGATGGCCAGGAAGGATCCGATGCAGGCGGTTTCGAGGATCAGGAACGCGATCATGTACGCCTTCACCGAGCGATCGATGCGCCACGAGACCAACACGGCGGCCGGCATGAGGAACGTCGTCAGGAGCACCAGGAACAGGCTGATGCCGTCGACGCCCAGGATGTAGTTGAAGTTCAACGAGCTCACCCAAACGGCACGGTCCACCAACTGGAAACCCGACCGGCCGCCGTCGTAGGCCGACAGCATCCCCAGGGAGAACCCGAATGCGACCAGCGTGACCACGAGCGCCCACAGACGATGGAGGTTGAGCGCACGCGCCGGGAAGAACACCGCCACCACGGCCCCGGCCAAAGGGACGAACGTGACCACGGTCAGCCAGGGGAACCCGGAGTCCCCTCCGGCCGAGGCGACCGCAGAGATCGGCTGCAGGGTCTGGGCGGGCAACATCTAGGACCTCGCCACCAGGAACCACAGGATGCCGACGGCCCCGAGAAGGATGCCCACGGCATACGTTCGGACGAACCCCGTCTGGACCCGCCGGCCGATTCGGGAGGCCAGTCCGACCACCTCACCGACGCCGTTCACTGCTCCGTCGATGACTCGACGATCGAACACGTAGGCGCAGAAGGCGGCCGCGGCTTTCGCCGGCCCCACGATGGCGCCGCTGTAGAAGTCGTTCACGTAGAAGCCGCGCATCAGGGCCAGCTTCGCCCCACCGAACCTGGCCCGAAGGGCCAGCCAGTCGATGCGCCTGGACAGATACACGAACCAGGCGATGGAGATGCCTGCCAGTGCAACCACGACGGAGATGGTGGAAAGGACGAATTCCGAGGGCCCGGCAACCGCTTCGCTCGTGCTGCCCACCACGGGGGCCAGGAACTCATGGATCAGGCCGGTTGTCGCGGACAGCCCCAGGACGCCTGCCGTCGCTGCGCCGACTGCCAGGAGCACCAGAACCGATCGCATGCGCGGCGGCGGGTCGTGCGGATGGCCGTCATATCGCCGGTCGCCGAGGAACGCCATGAATGTGCCGCGTGAGATGTACACCGCCGTCAGCAGGGTGCCGAACAGGGCCGCGTACCAGAGCCCGATCCGACCAGCCTGGCTGGCGGAGGCCACCACCTGGTCCTTGGCGAAGAACCCCGACAGCGGCGGGATCCCGGCCATGGCCAGCCACCCCACCATCCACGCGGCGGCGGTGACGGGCATGACCTTCCGCAACCCGCCCATGCGGGTCATGTCGACCTCGTCACCGGGCAGCGCGTGCATCACGCTGCCGGCGCACAGGAACAGCACGGCCTTGAAGAAGGCGTGGGCCACCAGCAGGAAGATCGCCGCGGAGTAGGCTCCCATCCCTGCCCCGAAGAACATGAAGCCGAGCTGGCTGATCGTGGAATAGGCCAGCATCCGCTTGATGTCGTCCTGCCCGATCGCCGATAACCCCGCGTAGATTGCGGTGACGATCCCGATCACGGCCACGATGGTCAGCGCTGTGGCCGAAGCCTCGAAGATGGGATGAGCCCGGACCACTAGGTAGACGCCGGCGGTCACCATGGTGGCAGCGTGGATGAGCGCGGAGACCGGCGTGGGGCCCTCCATGGCGTCCGGCAGCCACACGTGGAGGGGGAGCTGGGCCGACTTGCCCACCGAGCCGGCCAACAGGAGCAGGGCCATCACCGTCGCCGTGCCGTTCGCCAGTGACGGGGCCGCATGGAACACCGTCTGAAAATCCAGAGAGTGGAACTTCAGCCAGATGAAGATGATCCCGATCAGGAACGCCGAGTCGCCGATCCGAGTGGTGATGAACGCCTTCTTCGCCGCGTCGGCGGCCGTCTTGCGTTCGAACCAGAACCCGATCAGGAGGTACGAGCAGAGCCCGACCCCTTCCCACCCCAGGTACAGCAGGAGGAAATTGTTCGCCAGGACCAGGATCAGCATGAAGAACACGAACAGGTTCATGTAGCCGAAGAACCGGGCGTATCGGGGATCGCCGTGCATGTAGTCGATGGCGTAGACGTGGATGAGCGTCCCCACCCCGGTGACGGTGAGGGCCATGACCACCGAGAGCGGATCGGCCCGGAAGGCCACGGCCACGTGGAAGCCCCCCGAGGAGATCCAG
>JBKPGU010000200.1:0-8205 GCA_046729535.1 Actinomycetota bacterium | reverse complement strand
CCACCCCCGAGATCGTGCTGTCGGGCCTCGGAATCGGGCGCCTCGTCGTCGTCGGCGCACAGACCGATGAGTGCATCCGCTCGACGCTCCGCGGCGCGCTCGTCAGGGGGTTACGACGACTACTGGAGCTACCACAAGCCGCCGGGGCGTGCGGCCGGGACGGCCAAGACCAAGGACGTCAACTTCGGCGGCACGTGCTGAGGCTTCCCTACGGCTCGTCCTGAACGTCCTCGAGGATCTCGTCGAACGCCCGCAGAAGCTCCTCTGGCGGGTCATGCGCACCGTGCTCCCGCCGGAAGTAGGAGATGAACTGGTCGCGAGGCTGCAGGGTCGAAAGGGACGTCTCGTCGGCGAGCGCATCGCGCCGTTCGTACCGCAGCGAGACGTCGACGGCGTTCGGGAGGGCGTCCCGGATCTGTTCGGCGATGCCGGGAACCGGGCCATCCGTGTCGACGAAGACCCGGAGGTAGGCCTCGGCGAGGTTCGCTCCGTTCGCCAGGACCTCGTCGAACGTGCCCTCCAGATCCACCAGGCGACGGCCCGAAGATAAGGCCACCTCGCGGACCTTGGCCGGCTTGCCGGGGCTCGCCTCCACGATGGAGACCGACTTGGTTTGTTCGGTCTCGCCGAAGTCGAGCTGGAGCAGCGATCCCGCGTACCGGGTCGGGCTCGGCGCGCCGAGCACCGACTGGGGCCGGTGGACGTGGCCGAGGGCGACGTAGGAGGCCGTGGCCGGCAGGCGCGAGGGTGAGATCGCGTACTCGATGCCGATCGTGATCTGGTGCTCGCCGCCCCCCGGGATGGCCCCGTCGGTGAACAGATGAGCCATGAGGACGTTCACCCGGTCCTCGCGGAAGGGCGCAGTCATCGCCGCCAGGAGGCGCCCCATCCCCTCGGCGTAGCTCTGATACCAGTCCTCGGTGGCCCGAAAGAGGGCGGCGGCGTCGCCGAAACGGCGTTCGGGCACGAACGGGACGCACGCGACCAGGGCGGCTTCGGCCCCGTCCCTGGATGGAACCTCGACCAGGGAGCCGTTCTCGGGCGGAACGACGCGGGGAACCACGGTCACATCGATCGGGCGGAGCAGCTTGGCCAGGGCCTCCAGCCGGAGCGCCGAGTCGTGGTTCCCGGGGATGGCCACCACCGGGATGCGCGCCTCGTACAACCGAACCAAGGCCTCGAAGACCAGGCTGTCGGCCTCGGGGACGGGGGAGCGGTGGTCGTAGAGATCCCCGGCGACCAGCACGGCATCCAGCGACTCCTGGCGGGCGATTCCCACCACTTCCGACAGCGCAGCGTCGAACTCATCGAACCGCGAACGGCCCCGGATCGTTCGGGCCACGTGCCAGTCTCCGGTGTGCAGGATCCTCACGAGAGCACCCTACCCCACCGACGCAAGGGAATCACATCGATGTGATTTCGGGCTACGCCGAGCCTTCACCCTCGTGGGGATGGCGGATCCGACCCCGCGTTCCGCGTCCCATCGCATGACCGTTCGGTCCTTCCCGAAGTTGATGTACGCGGCGCTGTCGATGTCCACGGCGAACAGGTGGGAGGGGGCGAGGGCGCGTGGGGTCGGTCCCGTCGTCAGGGATCTCGTTCGCCCGGCCGTAGATCTTGAAGTCGCCGCCCGATGCGCCTTTCTCGGGCACGCTGTGGACGGCCAGTCGAGGATCCCTCATCAGGTCGAGCGCCTTCCGCGAGCGCCACATCATGCCCAGCATCAGCTCGCCCTCCGCGAGGATCACCTCGCAGGGGCTGATCCGGGGAGAGCCGTCCGCCCGCAGGGTTCCTACCAGGCACATCACTGCGGAGCGGAAGAGCTTCTCGCCTCGCGCCGCCAGCTCCGGCGCGGCATCGGCGAACTCGATCCACTTCACCACGCACCCTCCTCGGCTCCGAGTCGGTGACGGCTCCCTCAGAACGGCTTGAGGACCATCATGGCGATGGCGAACGCCACGACCAACCCTTCGGTTGTCCGAGCGGCCCCCACGGCTCGATCCCTGAAGGAAGCGGCCAGCTCAGGCGTCACCCGGCCTGCGTTCGGGCGGCTTCCAGGGCGGTCTCGAAGATCCAGCCGCGCGGAAGGAATACCAGAGGCACCAGCGCGATCGACGCCACGTAGACGCCCACCGAGGTCACCAGCCAGTACGAGCCCTGGGCGAACGACGGGTGGTGCTGCGCCCGCGCCGTCAACAGGCCGAAGGGGCAAGCTACACCGGAGGGGAGGAAGGAGCCATCCATGAGCGTCTTCACCGATGCCTAGATGGAGTACCTGCACAGCCAGACCCCGGGACGGATCGCCACCGTGGGCCGCGACGGCTATCCCCACGTGACCCCGGTGACGGGTCCTTAAGAACCTCGCCTCCGGATTCCTCCGGATCCGCCCGAAGCGCATCGTGAGCTGGGGCTGGAGGAACATGCCGTAGACGGCCGGTGGTTCCAGACGAACGCCCGCTCCTTGGGGTAGGGCTCGGTCGGCCGACCAGGCGAGGCGTTCAGGCGTCCTCGAACGCCTCGAACGCCCCCTTCTTCGTGCCCCGGTCGGCCGCCTCCTCGGCCCGGGTCGCCCAGGACGGGAACGGGAAACGGATCTGGATGGGGATGGGGATGTGGGGCTGCTGGAGGATCATCGAGCCGGGCTTGAGGATGGAAGCCCGGGCCCGGGTGACGGCGGGCAGGAACCCGTATTCGCTGCGCTGGGCCTCGGCCGAGTCCAGGCGGCCGACCACGCGGAAGGCCGAGTTCGAGATGACCCGGCGTTCGACCTCGCTGGCGGTCTGCTCGGCCCCGATGAGGATCATGCCGAGCGACCGACCGCGCTCGGCCACGTCCAAGAGGACCTCTTTGATCGGGGACCATCCCTCCCGGGGGGCGTAGCGGTTCAGCTCGTCGAGGACGAGGAACGCCAGTGGGTCACGCCGGCCCATCCGCTCCTTGTGCTCGAACAGTCGCTTGATGACCACGCCGGTGACGAACCGCTTGGCCCGGTCGTGGAGACTGTGGATGTCCACCACGGTGACCTGGTTCGCCTCCCAGTCGATCCGGTGCGCGGCGGGGCTCTCGGCCTCCCGGCCCCAGATGAGGTGCCCCATCCGGAACCGCCCCGCCTCCAGCCGACGGACGAACGCGGCCACCGTGGCGTCCGACAGCCGTCCCCGCCAGGCCGAGCCCTCGTCCTCCACGTTCTCCCTGATCAGGTCGCACAAGGAGGCGAAGTCCTTCACCGGATACCCGCTGTAGAGCAGCGTGGCCTCGTGGTCCGTATCGTCCTCGCACTCCCGGTCCAGATAGGACTCCACCCTGGCGACCAGGTCGGCGATCTGCGAGCGTTCGTCCTCCGCCTCGGCGAACATGAACCGGAGATACTTCTCCCGCACGAACTCGCGAACGGTCCAGTAGTACGCGGTCACGCCCTCCGACCGGCTCTCGACCTGGGGAACGGCCGCGCCGTTCTGGCGCCTGGCCCGGGCCGGAGCCCACAGCCCGACCGATTCGAACGGGCCGGCCGGGAGTCGAAGATGCTCGTACTCAGCCCTGGCGCTCTCGGGCAGCCTGGCGTTCGGCTTGTCCAGCCACATCAGATCCTCGCCCTTCACGTTGAACACGATGGCTTTGGTGTTCACCGCGGACCGGCCGAGGACCGGCGAGTGGAACAGCGCGTACAGCAGGAACAGCGCGTACGTCGTCTTCGTGGCCACGCCGGACACGCCCGAGATGTTCACGTGGGCGCCCCGTGTTCCGTCCAGGAAGTCGAGGTCGAGGAAGACCGCCTCGCCGTCGCGGGACAGTCCCGCCGGGACCCGGCGCTCCATCTGGTCGAAATAGAGCGCCTCGTCCCGGTCCTTCCCCCGGGCCCGGAAGGCCGGCAGGCCCGGCATGGGAGGGACGAAGATCTCGGGCTCGAACCGCGTGGCGATCACCTCGGCCGCCACCGCGGTGTCGACCGGCAGCACGCCGCGCTCGATCAGGAACACGTCGGTGTCGAACGACGCGCCCTCGTGCCGGGCTCGGGCGTCCTGGACGATGCCGGCGATGCGGACCGTTCCCCGGCCGGGGACCTCGGTGTCGACGATCACGGGGTCGTCCAGCTGGAGGTAGGCATCCGGCGAGACCGCGACCCAGAACGACAGCGGGCTGGCCGGATCGGTTCCGAGGACCATCCCCACCCGCTCGCTGGCCTGCGGCTCGTCGTCCAGCGGCGGGTTCGGGTTCGCCGGTTTCGCCATCTCGGTCACGCCTCCTTCGCCATCAGCCACGCCACCAGCGAGCGCCGGACCATGCCGTGGTCGCCCATGCGGTGCCGGAGCCACCGCTCGAGTCCCGCCACCGGAGCCAGGTTCTGCGGGGTCCTGGGGTCCGAGGCCCGTCCGGCGAAGGCCGGCAGCAGGACCGTGACGGAGTCCGCAAGTTCGATCGCCCCGGACAGGCCGACCCCGGTCCGCACCTCGCACCGCACGATCCCGGCACGGTCGTGCCAGGGGGGGACAAGCTCGGTCAGACGTGCGTACCACGAGTAACCGCGGACGGTGCCCTCTCGGTCGTGGAGGGCGAACACCGGGGTTCGCTGGCCGCGGCCCAGACGGCCGAGGAGCGACTCCTGTTCGGGCTCGAGGTACCGCCGGACGAAGCGCTTCACCACGCCCACCACCGGGGAGTCGCCTTCCTCTCCCAACCGCAAGGGACCGTCGGCCAGGACCAGGGCCTCACCACCACCGATCAACCACGCCGCCAGGTCGTTCTCCGCGGCCCGCATGAGCTCCTGGAGCCGAAGCAGGGGACGGTTCGGGTCGGTCCCGGGGTCCGTGAACGGAGCGAAGGCAAGCGACCCGGCCCCGCAACGAACGTCCACCCCGTCCGGACGCACCCCACCGCCCAGGACCAGCGCGCGGCCGACGCGATGCTCACCGAACGTTGCGCTCCCGTCACAGTGCACTGCCCCCACGGCGAAGGACCCGAAAAGCCCGGGGACCGTCCTGCCGTCGTCCTCGGCCAGCAGGCGCAGCTCGACTCGTCGAACGCCGTCCACGAACCACACGTCGGAAGGCGCCTCGGTGGTGGGGGAGCGAGGCGCGGACCAGTCCGAGGTCTCGACGAAGGGATCGGCCTGGGGGAGCGGAGTCTCTTCCGGCGGGGCCTCGAACCCCATGCCGTAGTCGGGGTTCCAAGGGTCGGCGCGCAGGACCACCATCGGGGCATAGCTTACGTCCGCCCTCCGACACCACGAAGCATCCTCGCCAGAAGGGATGCGACGTGCGCCGATGGCACCTAGTCTGAACCGCTGGTCGAGGGTTCGTCCCGGCCGTCGGTAAGGAAACCGAAAGGGGAAGGATAAGCCTCGACAAGAACGTGACCCCGAATTGACAGTCTCTGCAGTGGGGCCTAGAGTAGCGCCGCTCGTCACCTTCGGGTGGTGAGCCGGACCCAAGAGGCCGAGTAGAGAACGCAGGCGCCCCGGCGCTTGCGGCCCCAAAGGTCTCTTGGGTCCTTCCTTTTTGTCCCTCTTTCTGGCCCTGAATCACCCACTCCACCGCCCTCCTTCCGGAGCGGGCCGTACCAATCCGCCCGTTCGGTTGACCTGCGACGACGACTTCGGGGGGGCGGGAACAAACCGGGGTCGCTCGACGTTTCCAACGCGGCCCGGAGGGTATTGACCACCTCTTCTCCGAGCGTAGAATCCAGCGACCATTCGGGGGGCAGCGGGGCAACCGGGCCAATCGGGGTCGTCGACGAGCAGCGATGAGAGGTCCCACGTGAAGTTCGAAAAGGTAGAGGACGAAGAGGAATTCCCCGGCGAAGTCGAGGACGACGAGGAAGGCGAGGAGGGCGAGGCCACCGACGCCGAGGTCGACGAAGAGGCCGGCGACGCCAGCCTGGAGGAGATCCTCACCAAGAAGCCGGAGGAGCGGCCGGCGCCCGAGGAAGAAGAGGACGAGGACTCTATCCTTTCCCTTGGGAGAGAAGAGCGCATCGAGACCCTCTCGGTGAAGGTGGTCCCGCAGGATCCGAACAAGGAGTTCACCTGCCGCAACTGCTATCTCGTCAAGCACCGAAGCCAGCTCGCGGACAAGAAAAGGATGTTCTGCCGCGACTGCGTCTGACCGGCAAGCGCCGGTCACTCGCCATCGGGACCGTCGCCTCGGTGGCGGCGGGGGCGCTCCTCTCCCTGGCGAACCCTCCGGCCGACCTCGGCCCCATCGCGTTCTTCGCGCTGGTTCCATTGTTGTGGGTCCTCCGAGAGGTACGGCCCAGGCGGGGGGCCTGGTTCGGGTTCGCCTTCGGGCTGACCTACTACGGGATCCTGATGTACTGGCTGTTGCCGTTCGGGGTGATCGCGTGGTTCCCGCTCGTGCTCAGTCAAGCGGGCTACGCCGCGCTGTTCGGGGCGCTCCTCCCGCTCGTGTGGCGGGAAGACCGCCCCACGCGATCGGCCCTGGCTGCAGCAGCGCTGTGGACCGCGGTCGACTGGGCTCGCGGTAGCTGGCCGGTCGGCGGGTTCACCTGGGGCGGGCTCGGCTACACCCAGCACGCCAACCCGCTCCTGCTGCCCTTGGCGTCGGTCACCGGCGTGTGGGGCGTGACGTTCGTAGTCCTCCTCGGGAACACGGTGGTGCTGGAGGTGGTCCGAGCGGCGCGCGGGGGGATCGAAGCGGTGCGTCGGTCCACGCGCCTTCGTGTCCTGGTGGTGGTCGGGACGGCAGCAGCGCTGCTGCCGGCCGTCATCCCGCTCCCGGCCGCTGCGTCTCCCGGCCTTCGAGTGGCGGTCGTCCAGGGGAACGTCCCCCGCGAGTTGGCCTCGGACCGACTGCTGCAGCAGTCGGTGGTCGGCGACAACCATATCCGGCTCCACGGCCGCCTGGCCGCCGACCCGCCGGACCTCGCCGTATGGCCTGAGAACGCGCTGGCCGACGACCCCACGGTGGACCCGGTCCTGGGGGCCGAGGTCGCTCGAGCCATCCGCGCCGTTGGGTCGCCGACCCTTGTCGGAGCCATCCAGGCCACGCCGGACGGGCGCTACTACAACCAGGCGTTGCTGTACTCGGGCCAGGGCCAGGTCCTCGGCCGTTACATCAAGATCCACCTGGTGCCGTTCGGCGAGTACATCCCGTTCCGTTCGGTGTTCAAATGGACCGAGCGGTACCGGCGCGGCAACGCCGATCTGGTGGCGGGCACCAGCATCAGGCTGTTCGATATCCGGGGTGTCAGCGTCGGGACCCCCATCTGCTTCGAGAACGCCTACCCCGACCTGTTCCGGCGGTTCGTGGCCACCGGGGCCCAGGTGATGGTGGTGACCACCAACGACTCGTCGTTCCTGGAATCCGTGGCCTCCAAGGAGCACCTCATCATGAGCCAGCTCCGCGCGGTGGAGAGCGGGCGATGGGTCGTGCAGGCCGCCGTCTCCGGCCACAGCGCCGTGGTGGACACCCACGGCAAGGTGGTGGCCGAGACCGGCCTGTTCGTCCCTGCCATCCTGGAGCGAACGATCCCGGCGTCGAGCGTCCGGACGGCCTACGTGCGCCTGGGCGATTGGTTCCCGTGGGCATGCGGACTGGTCGTCGCCGTGGTGCTGCTGTTCGCCCTGACCTCGTCCCGCCGGCGGGGGAGCGGGCCACCAGGCGGGGAGCCGAGCTCCGAGCCTCCCCCGGTGGGGGAGCGGCAGCAGGCACCGGTTCCGGTCTCCGGGGGCGCCCCACGGACGTTGATCATCCTTCCCACGTACAACGAACGACGGACGATCGGCGCGGTGTTGGAGGGCGTGCTGTCGAGCGCCCCGAGCATCGACGTCCTGGTGGTTGACGACGGATCGCCCGACGGCACCGGCGACTTCGTGGAAGGTATCGCCGAGGGCAACACCAGGGTTCGGCTTGTTCGCCGCGCCGGCAAGCAGGGCCTCGCCAGCGCCTACCTCCTGGGGTTCCGGACCGGCGTGGATGAGGGCTACGACGTGATGGTGGAGATGGACTCGGACCTCTCGCACCGCCCGGAGGACCTTCCCAAGCTGCTACAGGGGACGGAGACCAACGACCTGACCATCGGGAGCCGGTACGTGCCCGGCGGCGCCGTGACGAACTGGAGCCGGGCCCGGCTGGCGCTGTCCAAGGGCGGCAACCTGTACACGCGCCTGATGCTCGGCATGCCGGTCTCCGACGCCACCAGCGGCTACCGGTCCTACCGCCGAGCGCTGGTCGAGGCGCTCCTCTCTGA
>JBKPGU010000199.1:0-1237 GCA_046729535.1 Actinomycetota bacterium | reverse complement strand
CGGTCACCGCCCGCCACTTGGCGTCCTCCGTCTTGTAGATCAGGTCTTGCTGATCGGCCCGGACCATCGGGCGGTTCGTGGGCACCTCGTTCACCGAGAGCTTGTAGACCTCCTCGAACTCCCGGGCCTGGGTCCGGGCCGTACCGGTCATCCCCCCCAGCTTCTCGTACATCCGGAAGTAGTTCTGGATGGTGATGGTGGCGAGGGTCTGGTTCCCCTCCTTGATCCGGACGCTCTCCTTGGCCTCGATGGCCTGGTGCAGGCCCTCGGAGTACCGCCGGCCCTCCAGGATCCGCCCGGTGAACTCGTCCACGATCTTGACCTCCCCCTGGGGGGTGACGATGTAGTCGACGTCGCGCTTGTACAGCTCCTTCGCCCGAATGGCGTTCTGCAGGTAGTGCACCAGCGGGGTGTTGACCTGCTCATAGAGGTTGTCGATCCCCAGCTCCGCTTCCACCCGCTCCACCCCGGCCTCCTGGATGGCGATGGTCCGCTTCGGTTCGTCCACCTCGTAGTCGACGTCGCGGCGAAGCCGGGGAGCCATCCGGGCGAAGGTCACGTACCACTTGGCCGAGTCGGCCACCATGCCGCTGATGATGAGCGGCGTCCGGGCCTCGTCGATCAGGATGGAGTCCACCTCGTCCACGATGGCGTAGTGGTGGCCCCGCTGCACCATGTCCTGCTCCCGCATGGCCATGTTGTCCCGGAGGTAGTCGAACCCGAACTCGTTATTGGTGCCGTAGATGATGTCCGAGGCGTAGGCCGGACGCCGCTGCTCCGGCGGCATCTGCGTCTGGATCAGGCCCACGGACAGGCCCAGCAGCCTGAAGATAGGGCCCATCCACTCCGAGTCCCGCTTGGCCAGGTAGTCGTTGACGGTGACGATGTGGACCCCGTGCCCTGTCATGGCGTTGAGGGTGGCGGGAAGGGTTGAGACCAGCGTTTTTCCTTCACCGGTCTTCATCTCGGCGATGTTCCCCTGGTGCAGCACCACCCCACCCATGATCTGGACGTCGAAGTGGCGCTGGCCGATGGTTCGCTTGGCCGCCTCCCGGACCAGGGCGTAGACCTCGGGGAGGACGTCGTCGGTGGGCTCGCCGTCGTCCATTCGCCGCCGGATCTCCTCCACCTTGTCGGGAAGATCCTGGTCCGTGAGCTCCTCGAACTCCGGTTCGTAGGAGTTCACCAGGCCAACGTAGTCCTCCAGGCGCTTGAGCTTTCGCCCTTCGCCGATGGT
>JBKPGU010000198.1:0-6692 GCA_046729535.1 Actinomycetota bacterium | reverse complement strand
CCTCGGTCGTCACGTTCCAGAGCCCTCGACATCAGGAGGCCAACGTGCTCGGTATCTCGATCCTCGCTGCCCCCACGTGGTGGGGTCTGCTCCTCGCCACGTACGCCTACCTGCTGCCACTCATCCTGTACGTGGCGTGGGTCTCGATCGCCCTGTGGGATCTGATCCGGCAGGAGGGCGTCGCGGACCGAAAACGGATCGGGTGGATGGCGGTGGTCTTGCTGGTGCCGCTGCTGGGCCCGGTGCTCTACTTCATCATCGGGCGCTCGCCGATCCCGCGTTCGCTCCGAACGATGCTGGTGGCCGGCGGCCTCGGCATCTACATCCTGATCGCGGCCCTGGCCATCGTCATCGGGTCGTAGAGCCCAAGCAGGGCTGGTTCCATCGAAGCACCACGGGCGTTTCCCGCTCGTACCCCAGCACGCTGATCGTGGCCGGATCCAGCCCGAACCGGCCTCCGGAGGCCGGCGGCAGCTCGATCCAGCGCGCGGCGAGGACCCGCAGCATGTGTCCGTGACCGAACAGGGCGACGTCGTCGCCCGCGGTCCAGATCTCCGCGATGAGGCGATCCGCCCGCGCGCCGACCTGCTCCGCCGTCTCCCCTCCCGGCACGCCGCCCGACCACAGCGTCCACCCCTGACGCACCTTCCGGACGTCGGGAGTGGTCCTCCCCTCGTACTCGCCGTAGTCCCACTCCCTGAGGTCTTCGCGCATCTCCGCCCGCTCGGCCAGGCCGGCCAGCCGGCACGTCTCGGCGGCGCGCTGGAGCGGGCTGGTCATGACCCTCGCGAACGTCCACTCGGTCAGGCAGACCGAGAGCCGTTCAGCGTCCGAGCGGCCCTTCTCCGAGAGCGGGACGTCCGTCCGTCCGGTGTGCCGGCCCGACCGAGACCACTCGGTCTCCCCATGGCGAACCAGGACGACGTGCATCGGACGCATTCAACCGCAGGGATCGTCCCGAAGGCGAGTGAACCTCCCGCCAGCGCTACGGAATAGACGGTTCGGCGGGAGGGACCGGGACCCGCGCGAGGGAAGCCGTGACGGCGCCGGTCAGGATCAGTGCACCCCCCACCGCGGGGCCCGGACTGACCGACTCGCCCAGGAAGATCGCGGCCAGGATCGCGGCGTTCAGCGGCTCGGTCGAGTCGATGACCGAGGTTCGCACCGCCCCCAGCCGCCGCAGCCCGGCGAACAGGCACACGAAGGCGCCCGCGGTGAAGGCGCCGGCCCCGAGGATGGGCCCCCACTGGTCCCAGCCCATCGGGAACTGTTGCTGCCCGGAGAGGAAGGCGAACACCACCAGCGCTGCGGATGCCGACGCGCTCACGTACATCGCTCCCACCAGCGAGTTCGTGTCCCGGAGGACATGGTCGGCTCCCAGGAGGTAGAACGAGAAGGTCAGCCCGGCGGCCAGGGCGAACAGGACGCCGGCCTGGGAGATCTCCACACCTCCGCCGGAGAACACGACCAACGCCGAACCCAGCGTGGTGGCAGCCACCGCGCCCCCCAGGAGAGCCCCGGGCAGTCCCATCCCAAAGGCCCACGACAGCAGCAGCACCATCACCGGGTACGTGTAGAACAGCAGGGTCACGGTGGCCGCCGTGCCATGGTTCAGGCCGGCGAAGAAGAACCCAGCCTCGGTGGCGTAGCCGGCCGCACCCAGCCCGGCCAGCTTCCACCCCTCTCCCGGGGCAGCCCGGGCCGGCAACCTGCGGACGAGGAGGACCATGGCCAAGAGAAAGGCGGCGACGCCGAACCGCCACATCAGGTACGCCGGAACGGTGAGGTCGCTCCGGCTGGCAAGCCGGCCCATCACCACGACCCCGCCGAACTGGAGCGACCCGAGGGCGACGAAGCCGGCCCCGACCAGGTCGACGGAGCCCGATCGCCGGGCCGGGTTGGGATCGGTCACCGCTCGGGGAGTCTCGGACGCTCCGGCCGGTACGCCGCGGCCACCTCCCAGAGCGAGGCGAATGAGAGCAGGAGTCCCTCCCGGTCGTCGTGCCCGACCAGCGAAACTCCGATCGGCAGGCCGAGCGAGGACCGGCCGGCCGGAAGGCTTACCGCGGGCAGGCCGGCTAGGTTCACCGAGCAGGTGATCCACCCGGGCCCCACACTGGCAAGGCTGACGCGCCCCGAGGCGAGCAGGTCGACCTCCTGGTCGTCGGGGGGCGGCGCCGGGTACGGCGTGGTCGGGATGAGGAGCGCGTCCAGGCCCGCCAGCCGGTCGCGGAACCACCCGCCGATCTCCGCCCGACGGGCTCGGGCCCGGGCCCGTTCCTCGTCGCTCAGCCGTTCTCCGTGGTCGAGCCACTCGACAACCGGAGGCGCAACCAGCGCACGCCGCTTAGGATCTCTCAGCAGCGGATGCGCGTCGGCGAACTCCGGCGTGCAGACATCCATCCACACTCGCCGCGCGTCCTCGACCCCATGGCCGTCGATCGGATGGACTTCGATGCCCGCCCTCTCGAGGACCTTGGCAGCGCTCCCAACAACGGCCGACGTCTCCGGATGCACATCGGCGAAGAAACCGTCTGGAAGACCAACCCGGTAAGGGCGCGCCGGTCCGGACCCGGTCGCATCCTCATCCGCCAGGGATTCGCCCATCATCACCTCGGTCAGCAGCCTGAGGTCGCCGGCGTTGCAAGCCATCGGTCCGGGACAGTCCAGCGACGGCCCGAGCGGCAGCATCCCCTGGATGGACAGCTTGCCCGTGGTCGGCTTCAGGCCGAAAGTGCCGCACATCGAAGACGGGATCCGGACGGACCCGCCGGTATCGGATCCGAACGACCAGGGAACGATGCCGGAGGCCACTGCCGCGGCCGATCCCCCGCTCGACCCTCCCGTCATCCGTGCCGGGTCCCACGGGTTGCCGGACCGTCCGCACGCGGAGACCAGGTTGGTCCCGCCGGCGGCCAGCTCGTGCTGGTTGGTCTTTCCCACGATCACCAGGCCCTGCCGTTCCGCCCGTTCGATCATGGCCGCGTCGCGGCTGGCCACGGTTCCGCGGTAGGCCCGGCAGCAACCGCTGGTCTCCCGGCCCGCCACGTCGAAGAGTTCCTTCACGGCGAGCGGGACCCCGGCCAGCCCCATCCCTTCAGCAGGACGACCCGCGTCGTCGGCGCGCCGCGCTCGTTCCAGCGCGCGATCGGCCCACAGCTGGGAGAAGGCGTTGATCGCCGGCTGCCAGGCCTCCGCCCGAGCGAGCGCCCGCTCCACGAGCTCGGTCGAGGTGACCTCGCCAGCCCGGATCGCCCCGGCCATGTCGGCCGCCGATTCGAGCTCTCCCTGGCCGGGTCCCGCGCTCACGACCGGATGAATTCAGTCACCTTCGTCACGATGTCGGGTATCCCCTGATACATGCTGATGGCGTCCTCGAACATCAAGAGCTCGGCGTTCGGCATGATGTCGACCAGGATCCTCCCCACGATGGCGGGATGGATCTCGTCACCCTCCCGGCAGATGATCAGCGTCGGGATCGTCACCTTCCGCATGTCCTCGCGATCTCGAAGGGGCCAGTCGTCGATGATCTCGCGGATGGCCTTGGGCACGCCGATAGGGTTCAGCCCCTCGAGGAGCCGCCGGTCGAAATCCTTCAGCCATGGCTGGAGCTGGTAGTTGGCCATGCGCGCGGAATCCGACAGCACCGCTTCGATCGCCTCCTCCTGAGGCTTGCCGTCGACGAGCTCGGCCATGCGGAGCATGCGGGGCTTGTACTGGAAGGGCAGATCCAGTCCGGCAGGGAGCAGGAGCACCAGCTTCTCGAACCGGTCCGGGTCTCGCGACACCAGGTTGGAGATCGCTCCGGCCCCCAGCGACGTTCCGAAAGCGATGGTCGCTTCGTACTCGTCGGCCACAGCTTGGAGGTCGCGGGCGAAGTCCGGGAACCGATATCCCGTCTCGGGCGACGAGCTGTGCCCGTGTCCTCGGAAGCAGAATCGAACCTTCGTCCCCGGGACCAGCGGCGTGAGGTCGGCCAGCTCGCGGCACGAGCTCGTCAGCCCGTGGGCCAGGACGGTGACCGGGGCGCCCTCCCCGTCCACCTCGACGTGCAGGACTGCGTCAACGGTGCGTAGCTCAGCCATGCCGCCTCCACGGCGGAACGATCGGGTGGCTCATCGAAGGCGGGCGCTCCCGGTGGTCACGCAGCCGGAGCGGTCGCGCGGGACCATTCCTGGATGCGCTGTCGCTTGTCGGCCTGGCGGCGTTCGATCCCTCGGATCAGAGCGATGGCCAGGACGCCGGCGATGGCAAGGACGAAGTCGGCCGCGACGTACCAGCCCGACCGCGAGATCAAGCTATCGAGGTCCCCGCTCTTCCCCACGGCGGCTCCGACGCTCGAGAGGGCCAGGCGGGCGAGCCACGCCGCCCACCACAGAGGCAGCAACGGCTTCAGCTTGACCGCCTTCCAGTCGACCGCTCCCGCTTTCGCGTCGCTTCCCTTCCACAGCTCGCTCATGGTTTGGGGCGGCATGGCCAGGTTGGCGAACGGGATCAGCCACCATCCCACCGCCCATCCGGGGGTGAACCGGAGTCCCTGGGTCCCGAGGGCCTGAAGGTTCGATTGCGCGCGGTACTGCCACATGAGCCAGGCGAGTCCGGCGAACAGGATCACGAACAGGAGCGTCGTCTCCAGGCCGGCGGCCCGGTCCTCGCTGGCCTGGGCGCTCGAGCCGCTGACCGTCCCGTTCCTGAGGCCTCGCAGCGTGCCGACGTGCGTGGCCCAGAGCACGGCCGTAACGAGCGCGAGCACCGTGGCCAGGGCCACCAGGGCGACCGTCCAGTTGGCCCGAGCGGTCGTTGCGGCAAACGCCTTTGAGGGGGTTCGAGCGTCGGGAGGCGCCCCGGTTCGAGGAACCTCGACGCTCTTCGGCTCCCACGCCACGAAGGCGTTCCAGGCCTGGTCCCACCCGTCGTCGGTCCGCGGGAATCTCGCCACCGGGTTTCCTGGCACCTGCCGGTCCCAGATGCCGAAGAAGTCGGGGCCGTACCCAAGGATGTAACGGAATCCGGAGTGGCTGAAGGCGATGGCTCCCTCCCCGACGTGGGGGGCTTCTGCATCGGGCTCCTGCGATGTTCCCGCGGGAGACCCGGACCCCCGAGAGGAGAGGCCCGGTGTTGCGGGCTCGTTGCCGATCCATCCCGGACCCTGCCCGGCCGTGGGAGGAACAAGAGCGGCAGGCGGGGGCTCATCGCCGGGAGAGGTGACCTCGCTCGGTGGGGAACCTTCGGCTGGGGGCGTGGTCTGTTGAGGGCCGGAGGCCACCCAGGACGACGGGGGAACCCTGAGGTCGCTGCCGCAATACCGGCACTTGATCGCCTCGTCCTGGATCTCTTCGGCGCAGTACGGACACTTCTTCACAGATGGCTTCTCCAGCCGGGCAGTCGTCGCGGCGAGACTAGCGGCTTTCGCCGGAACGAACCACAGAAGCGCTCGCGTGCGGTCGTGGGACGGGACCGGCGAGGCGCGGGGTGGGCCCCCGAGGCGCGCTACTTCGCTTGGAGGCCGGTGCGGACGGCTTCGGCGATCTTGAGGGCCGAGATGCCCGCCCAGTCGCGGAGCTCCTCCGGCGTCCCGGACCCTGCCATCTCCGTGACGGCGAGCTTGATCACCTTGCCGGATAGCACGGCGCCCTTCTCTGCCAGCGCCGCCAGCACGGCGTCGCCCAGGCCGCCTTCGATCCAGTGGTCCTCGACCACGACCAGCAGGCCGGTCTCCCGCATCGCCGAGCGGAGCGTCTCCCCGTCGACGGGCTTCACCGAGTACGCGTCGATCACGCGGGTCGCCACTCCGTCACCGGCGAGCGCGTCTGCGGCCTTCAAGGCCTCGAACACCGTGACCCCGGCACCGACGATCGTGGCCCGGTCGTCGGATCCGGATCGGAGCACCTTGCTGCCGCCGATCGGAAACTCCTCATCGGGGGGGTACAGAACGCCGGTCTTCTCCCGCGTGGTCCGGATGTACGAGATGCCTCCGACGCCCGCCATCTCCGCGACCAGCTTCGCTGCCGAGTTGCCGTCCGACGGATACAGCACGGTCGAGCCGTGGACCGCCCGCATCATCGCCAGGTCCTCCAGCGCCATCTGCGAAGGCCCGTCCTCACCGATCGACACCCCGGCATGGGACCCGCACAACCGGAGGTTCGCCCGGCTGACCGCCGCCATCCGGATGAAGTCGTAGGCCCGGGTGACGAACGCTCCGAACGTGGCGGCGAATGGCTTCTTTCCCAAGACCTGAAGGCCGACGGCCGTGCCGAGCATGTTCTGCTCCCCGATGTACATCTCCAGGAACCGGTCGGGGGCGACCTTCTGGAAGTCCTCGGTGTGGGTCGAGTTCGAAACCTCGCCGTCGAGGACGACGACGTCTGGGTCCTCTGCCAGCGCGGCAAGGGCCTCGCCGAACGCCTTCCGGGTGGCGATGTCCTTGTCGTAGGTCGGGAGCGCGAACGTCAGCTCCGCGGCTGGGCTGGCCTGGATGGCGGCGGGCTTCTTCGGCGTGATGGTGATCGATCGCTCGCCGCCGAGCTCCTCGATGGCCTGCTTCGCCTGGTCTTCGTCCAGCGCCTTGCCGTGCCATCCTTCGGCGTTCGCCAGGAACGACACGCCGTGGCCCTTCTCGGTGCGGGCCACGATGAAGGTGGGGCCGGTCCCGTCGGAAGCCTCGGCATATGCCCGGTCGATGGCCTCCACGT